>JAGZEG010000004.1 GCA_018368455.1 Coriobacteriia bacterium | reverse complement strand
GTCTAAATCGACCTTCTGCTCTCGCAGTATCCGGCTCTCAAGGTTCGCCGCGCCCCGCGGTGCCCGTGGGCCCCGCCGTTGCGCGAGGAGGTAATATACGCCCCTTGTCAGATCAGTGCAAGGTCAATGTGTACCTCCATAAACGGCGCACAATTATACTCCTTTTGCCCCGCGGCGCAACAAAAAAGAGGGGCCGTCCGCATGAAGCAGACGCCCCTCCCCCGCACGTGCAACTATATATAGCGTCTTGGAACAGGCTCGCGCACGAACTACTTGCGCACGATGCGAACGTAGCGCAGGCGCCCCGCCTGCAGAACGGCACCGTCGAGCTTGGCGCCCTCGATCTCGTACGTCTTGGCCGGCAAGGCCTCGCCCTCAAGCTTCACGCCACCGCCGTCGATGAGGCGACGGCCCTCCGACGCGCTCCCCGCAAAACCGACCTCCTTGAGCAGGGCGGGCAGGTAGACGCTTTCGCCCAGCTCGCAGGCGCGCTCCTCGATGTTCTCCGGCATGGCGTGGTCGCGGAACTGCGCGTTGAAGCGCTCCTCGGCCGCAGCACCCTCGCCAGCGCCGTGGTACATGTCGCACAGGGAGCGAGCCAGGCGGCGCTTCTCCTCGTTGGGGTTGAGCGTGCCCTCGGCAAGGCCTCGCTCGATCTCGTCGACCTCAGCCACGGCGATGGGAGATGCCAGGCGCATGTAGCGCACGATCATCTCATCCGGAATGGACATCGTCTTGCCGAACATCGTGTCGGCATCTTCGGTCAGGCCGACGTAGTTGCCGTAGCTCTTGGACATCTTGCGGACGCCATCGAGACCCTCGAGTAGGGGCATCGTTAGGCAGACCTGCGGCTCCATGCCCATCTTCTCCATGAGCTCGCGACCGGCCAGGAGGTTGAACAGCTGGTCATTGCCGCCCATCTCGACGTCAGCCTTGATCATGACAGAGTCGTACGCCTGCATGACCGGGTAGAGGAACTCGTGCAGGGCGATGGGCGTCTGCGCGTTGTAGCGCTTCGTGAAGTCGTCGCGCTCGAGAATGCGAGCGACAGTGAACTTCGAGCAAACCTCGAGCAGACGCTTGAGATCCATGCTGAGAATCCAGTCAGCGTTATGGCAGATCGTCAGCTTGGCAGGATCGTTATCGAGGATCTTGACGGCCTGCTCAACATACGTCTGGGCGTTGGCCGCGATCTGCTCGCTCGTGAGCTGGGGACGCGTGGAGTTCTTGCCGGAAGGGTCGCCGATAAGCGCCGTGCCATCGCCGATGATGAGCGTGACGTGATGGCCGAGGTCCTGGAACTGGCGCATCTTGCGCAGCGGGACGGCATGGCCCAGGTGCAGGTCGGGAGAGGTGGGATCTACACCGAGCTTGATGTTGAGCGGCCGGTCCTGCTCGAGCTTCTTGCGCAGATCGGCCTGCGGCACGATGTTCTGGGCGCCCGAGGCGATGATGTGCAGCTGCTCTTCGACGGGGGTGTTCAACGCAGGTTCCTTTCGATATCCGCGAGGCACGCCTGTGCGGCGGGCGTCGGTCCACAGACCCAGGCGCCCCTCTTATGGTGCGCTCAACTATAGGCACGGCACGTCTCTGGCATACGCAGGGACGCAGGCCCTCACATAATAGGGAAAAGCAGCCGCTCGTGTGCGCACAATTCAGCGAAAGCTATCGTCATGGCACGACCCGCCGACATCGTCACGTGAATCTCGACGCCCTATCCCACCTGTCAAGCCAAACAGTCTTTATATATAGTTAGCTTTCTAGCCCCTTCATGTAAAACGCCGGCCGCACACCCATCCCCAACCGGCAGTTTTCGTTCTTGCGCGATAATGGACGCTCCATCTTTATGTGGGAGGCCGCATGACCGCACGTACGCGCACAATCAAGAAAACCGCTCGCCCCCGCGTGGGCAAGTTCATCTTCCTGGGCGCTTTCCTCACCTGCATCGCCATGATGGTCGCCCTCGTCTCTGCGGGGTTCTCGCTTGCCCGCTCATGGCTTGAGGACCTGCCCAACTACCAGGACACCGACGCCTACCTGCTGGCCGAACCCACAAAGGTGCTTGACGCCAACGGCAATCAGCTCACGGAGTTCTATGCATATAACCGCATCCCGGTCTCGGTGGACCAGGTCAACAGGTATGTGCTCGACGGCACGGTCGACATCGAGGACGAGCGCTTCTATCAGCACGGCGGCGTCGACATCCAGGGTATCCTGCGCGCTGTCGTCGCCCAGCTCACCGGTGGCTCAGAGGGTGCGTCGACCATCACGCAGCAGCTCGTCCGCAACACGGTGCTCAAGAACGAGCAGTGGGAGAAGACGCTGAGCCGCAAGGTCCGCGAGGCGTTCATCGCCCAGGAGCTGGAGAAGATGTACTCCAAAGACGAGATCCTCATGATGTACCTCAACACCATTTACTACGGCGCCGGCTGCTACGGCATCGAGGCTGCTGCCGAGACGTATTTCGGCAAGACGGCCGCCGATCTGACGCTCGTCGAGGCCGCTACGCTCGTCGGCCTTCCGCAGTCCCCGACAAGCTACGACCCGACGCGCAACCCCGACCTGGCCGTCGAGCGCCGCAACCTCGTGCTCGGCAACATGCTGCGCAACGAGGACATCACGCAAGAACAGTATGACGAGGCAATCGCGACGCCCCTCGTGCTGAACTACACGCCCCACCAGGCATCCGGCGTGTCCGACTATCCCTACTTCGTCGACTACGTCAAGGCTCAGCTGCTCCAGCAGTTCTCGTACGACACGCTCAACCAGGGTGGTCTGACCGTCAAGACAACGCTTGACCCGACGATACAGAGCGCCGCGGAGGCCGCGTGCACGAACGTCGTGGGCTCCTCTGGCGACGACCTGCAGGCTGCGCTCGTCGCCATCGACCCCGACAACGGCTACATCAAGGCCATGGTCGGCGGCGGCGACTACAGCTTCCGCCAGTACAACCTCGCCACGCAGGCACAGCGCCAGCCCGGCTCGTCGTTCAAGACGTTTACGCTCGTGGCGGCCATTCAGGCAGGTGTCGACCCCAACACGCTCATCAACAGTAACTCGGGCGTCAGGGTTGGTGACTGGACCGTCAACAACATCAATGGCGAGAGCTGGGGCACCATCCCGATCTGGCAGGCTACAGAGTGGTCGTCCAACTCGGCCTACGTGCAGCTCATCGACGCCGTCGGCGTCCAGAGCGTCGTGGACGTCGCCCATGCTATGGGCATCACGAGTGAGCTCGATCCCGTGCCCTCGCTCACGCTGGGTACGTCCGGCACGACGGTGCTCGAGATGTCCAACGCCTATGCAACGCTCGCCTCGGGCGGTGTCTACCGTCCTGCCACCGCCATTGCCGAGGTCACGGATCGTCACGGCAACGTCATCTACAGCACGGACACGACGGGCACCCAGGCCATCAGCCCCTCCGTCGCCGCAGCGGCAACGAACGTGCTCGAGGGCGTCATCAATAACACGAACGATCCGTCGCGCACGGGCGCCTCGGCGGCCCTGTCGGTCAACCAGCCGGTCGCCGGCAAGACCGGCACGACGGACAACCGCACTGACCTGTGGTTCTGCGGGTACACGCCCCAGCTCTCCACCGCTGTGTGGGTTGGCTACCCTGACTCGGCCAACGAGACGATCTACTATCAGGGCGGCGAGACGTCCACGCTCCCCAACCCGATCTTCAAGCAGTTCATGGACGCGGCACTGCAGGGCCTTGCCCGCGAGGAGTTCCCCACGGCCGGCTCGCCCTCCTATCGCTACGACTGGTCGTTCTCGCTGGGGACCGGCTGGGCGCAGGGTACAAGCTCCGCTGCGTCCTCAAGCTCGACGACGAGCAGCGACACGACGGCGGATGAGAATGCCGGCGAGACGACGAGCTCTAACGAGTACAACGACTACAGCGGCGAGGGCGGCGACTACGCAGAAGACGGCCTCGGCACGACGACGACCGGCTAAGTCGCCCCTCCGTCTCATTTCTCCTTGATAGGCCTGCCATCCTTTCGAGGATGGCAGGCCTATCTTATGGAACGCGCGAATCTCTAATGCAAGCAAAGAGGGCGCCCGCCGCACCTTGTGCGACGAGCGCCCTCTTGTTGAGATCCTAATAGGCAGACCGCCGAAACTAGCCGATCACGAACGGCCGCCACGCCTCGTCGGACGCCTGGCGCTCCGTCGCACGGGAAAGCTGGGCGCGAACGGCCTCGTGGCCCGTGCCGCCTTCAGTCGTGCGGCGAGCGACGATGTTGTCGATGTCGAGCGCCTCAAGAGCGCCGTCGTCGAACAGCTCAGAGAACTGCCGGAGCTCGTCGACCGAGAGCGACTGCAGCGTGCGGCCCTGCTTTTCGCAGGCCAGCACGATGTGACCGATGACGGCGTGCGCTTGGCGGAACGGCAGGCCCTTGCCAACAAGGTAGTCTGCCAGATCCGTCGCAGCCATGAAGCCACCGTGGCTCCCCTGCCGCATGTTCTCGGGATGCACGTGCATCGTCGAGATCATGCCGGCACAGACGTGCAGGGCGTCAGCGAGCGTGTCCGTGGCATCGTACACGCACTCCTTGTCCTCCTGCAGATCCTTGTCGTAGGCGAGAGGCAGGCCTTTCATCGTCGTGAGCAGGCTCATGAGGTCGCCGTAGACGCGCCCCGTCTTGCCGCGCGTAAGCTCGGCAAAGTCGGGGTTCTTCTTCTGGGGCATGATGGACGAGCCCGTGGAGTACGTGTCGTCCATCGTGACGAAGCGAAACTCGTCCGTCGACCACAGGATGAGCTCCTCACACAGGCGCGACAGGTGCATCTGCATCATGGCGCACGCATAGAGCAGGTCGCAGAAGAAGTCGCGATCACTCACGGCGTCGAGCGAGTTGGGCGTCACGTCGGCAAAGCCGAGCTCGGCCGCTGTCATGCGGCGGTCGAGCGGGTACGTCGTGCCCGCAAGCGCCGCCGAACCCAAAGGGCAGGCGTCAGCGGCGTCGTAGGCAGCACGCAGGCGAACACAGTCGCGCGACAGCATCCAGTAGTAGGCCAGCAGGTGGTGCGAGAACAGCACTGGCTGGGCCTTCTGCATGTGCGTGTAGCCCGGCATGACGACACCGAAGTGCTCCTGAGCCTGTGCAAGCAGGGCCGCACGCAGCTCGAGGGCCTTGGCGTGCAGCTGGGCCGCCAGGTTGCGCGCAACGAGGCGGTCGTCAAGAGCCACCTGGTCGTTGCGCGAGCGGCCCGTATGCAGGCGGCCGCCCGCCGCGCCGATACGCGTCGTCAGCGAACGCTCGACGGACATGTGAATGTCCTCGTCGTTGATGTCAAACGCGAAGTCGCCGGACTTGATGTCGGCGGCCACCTCGTCCAGGCCCGCGCAGATGGCGTCGGCGTCAGCCTGCTCCAGCACGCCCACCTTGGCGAGCATGTGGGCGTGCGCCTTGGAACCGGCGATGTCCTCGGCCCACATGCGCTTATCGACAGGCAGCGACGCGCCGTAGCGCTGCAGGAACTCGGCCGGGTGTCCCTCGAAGCGCCCGCCCCACAGGGCGGTGTTTCCGCCCTGTGGGGAGCCCTCGGCCAACGGTGCCTGCATGTCCTTCTCGTTATCGACGCTCACGGCGCGGCGCCCTTCTCTGCGCAGGGTCGTAGCACTCACCAGCCACATAGTGCGACCAGCGGGTGTAGTACACGGCCAGCAGGATGACGAGCAGCAGGAACGCCGCGGGGATCGTCACAAACAGGCCGAGGTGCATGAGCATGATGGCCGAGGAAGATGACATTTAGATCTGCCCTTCGATGCCGGCCGCCTTGCGCTGCTTCGCCCACACCTTGCTCGGCAGGCCCCACTGGAAGATGAAACCGGCGGCAGAGTTGCGGTCGAACGTATCACCCTCGTCGTACGTGGCGAGGTT
Organism: Coriobacteriia bacterium; assembly: GCA_018368455.1. Taxonomy (NCBI): domain Bacteria; kingdom Bacillati; phylum Actinomycetota; class Coriobacteriia; species Coriobacteriia bacterium. Next base: position 219,887 of record JAGZEG010000004.1, on the reverse strand, counting down.
GTAGTCGTAAAGGGAGTTGGCGCTGCGCAGGCCCGTCACCGTGCACGTGCCCTTGACGAAGCGCAGGCGCACCTCGCCGGACACCGACTGCTGCGTCGCCTCGAAGAACGCGTCGAGTGCGAGCTTGAGCGGCGAGAACCACAGGCCGTAGTAGACGAGCTCCGCCCACTTCTGCTCGGCGCCAAGCTTGTAGTGCAGCAGCTCGCGCTCGAGGCACAGGTCCTCGAGGGCCTTGTGCGCCGTGATGAGCGCGAGGCCGCCGGGAACCTCGTAGCACTCGCGCGACTTGATGCCGACGAGGCGGTTCTCGATCTGGTCGAGGCGGCCATAGCCGTTCTTGCCAGCGATGACGTCAAGCTGTTCGATGACCTCGCGCACGCTCATCTTCGTGCCGTCGATGGAGCAAGGCTTGCCGGCCTCGAAGCCGACGACGACCTCCGTGGGCTCATCGGGGCAGTCGGCAAGGTCGCTCGTGATCTCCCAGATGTCCGACGGCGGCTTGTTCCACGGGTCCTCGAGCACACCGCACTCGATGGCGCGACCCCACAGGTTGTCGTCGATGGAGTAGGGCTTGCTCTTCTTGGCGCCGACCGGGATGCCGTTGGCCTCAGCGAAGGCGATCTCCTGCGGACGCGTCAGCAGGTCCCAGACGCGCACGGGGGCTATGACCTTGAGGTCGGGATCGAGCGCCTGGACGCTGACCTCGAAGCGCACCTGATCGTTGCCCTTGCCCGTGCAGCCATGTGCCACGTACGTCGCGCCGTACTTGTGGGCCGTCTCGACGAGCAGCTTGGAGATGAGCGGGCGCGACAGGGCCGACAGCAGCGGGTACTTGTTCTCGTACAGGCCGTTCGCCGCAATGGACTTCGCGCAGTACTCGTCGGCGAACTCGTCGCGCACATCGAGCACGAGCGACTCGATCGCGCCGCAGTCCAGCGCCTTCTTGCGCGAGAACTCGAGGTCGTCGCTGCCGTCCTGGCCGACGTTCACGAGCAGCGTGATGACGTCGAGATCCTTCTCCTTCATGAGCCACTGGATGCAGCAGGAGGTGTCGAGGCCTCCCGAATACGCCAGTACAACCTTCTCGCGTGCCATGTGGTGTCTCTCCTTCTGATCGAGATAGCAAGAACCGTATAGGTGGTGCGGTGTGCCTAGGCGCCCGATCGCAGGCGCTCGACGAGGTGCTCGAACTTCTCGCCCTCCTCGTTGCTCGACGTGATGACGAGGATCGTGTCATCGCCCGCCACGGAGCCGAGCACGTCGGAAAGCTCCGCCGAGTCGAGGGCGTCGGCCACGACCTGCGCCGCACCTGTGCTCACATGGATGACGACGAGGTTGTTCGCCCGGCGCACGTCGACGACGAGGTCGTGCACCATGCGCTGGAGGTGCAGGTCCTCTGCCAAGACGTACGTGCCCTCCGTCGGTAGCTTGCACAGGCCCATCTCGGCGATGTCGCGGCTGATCGTGGCCTGCGTGCAGGTAAAGCCCCGCTCGCGCAGGCTGTCGACGAGCGCCCGCTGCGTGCGGACGCCCTCGTTGCGCACGATGTCGCGAATGGCCTCCTGGCGGTCGCTTCGCTTCTTCTTCATGCGGCCGTCCTCCCCTCGCGCCTAGGCCCGATCAAGCGCTGCAAGCGCCTCGGCCGGAGCCGGCACGCCCATGAGCAGCGACATGACGGCCTTCTGCGCGTGGAGGCGGTTGCCGCCCTCATCGTAGATGACAGACTGCGGGCCGTCGATGACCTCGGGAGCGACCTCCTCGCCGCGATGCGCCGGCAGGCAGTGCATGAACAGGGCGTCGCCCTTGGCGTGGGCCATGAGCGCGGCGTCGACCTGGAAGCCCTGGAACGCAGCGAGGCGCGCATCATGCTCGGCCTCGTCGCCCATGGACGTCCACGTGTCCGTCAGCACGACGTCAGCGCCCTCGACGGCCGCGACCGGGTCGTTCGTGAGCTCGAGAACGGCACCCGTGCCATAGCGCACGGCAGCCTGCTGACACTCGGCAAAGACGGTCGGGTTGACCTCGTAGCCCTTCGGGGAGGCAACGCGCACGTGCATGCCCATGAGGGCGCCGCCCTCGAGATACGTGTTGGCCATGTTGTTGCCGTCACCGACGTACGTGAGCTTGAGGCCCTTGAGCTGACGGCCGTGCTCCATAATCGTCAGGAAGTCCGCCAGGATCTGACAGGGGTGGTAGTCGTCCGTCAGCGCGTTGATGACGGGGATGTCGCACCACTGGGCGAGCTCCTCGATCTTGGCCTGTGCAAACGTGCGCAGAACGACCGCGTCGACGAAGTGGTTCAGCAGGCAGCCCGTGTCCTTGATGGGCTCGCCGCGGGAGAACGCCGAGTGGTCGTCGGCCATGACAAGCGGGTGAGCACCGAGCCGGTAGGCACCGATCTCGAACGAGGAGCGCGTGCGAAACGAGGGCTTCTCGAGGATGATGGCAACGGCCTTGCCCGCCAGCGGAGCGCTGTGGTCGCCCGCCGCCCAGGCCGCCTTCTGGGCGACAGCCGTCTGCAGGGCGAGCTTCATCTCAAGCGGGTTGAGGTCGAGCAGGCGCAGCAGGTCGCGACCGGCCAGCGCCGTGGCTTCGATAGGGGCAGTCATGTGTGTGGGTACCTCCGTTCTGCGCGCATCGGAAGCCGGCCCCTCCGTGAAGAGACCGGCTTCGCTGCAATGCGCGGCGCCCTGAGAATATGACGTTCATCATAGGGCAGGCAACGGCGGCGTTTGAGCTGACTTTGCTTATAAAGCAGGCTATTCATGCAATCAAAACATTGGAATATGGCTGATTATGCATACTTGGCGTAATGCGGGAGGCAAGGAGCGCATCCATGCGCAGCCGTGCAGCCTGGCATCAGCGAGCATGCGCACGAGGATGGGCAAGATAATACTCCTCGCGGATGTGCTCCCGATCGACATGCGTATAAATCTGGGTTGTGGAGATGTCAGCGTGACCGAGAATCTCCTGCACGACGCGCAAGTCTGCGCCTCCGCTCAGCATGTGCGTCGCAAACGAGTGCCGCAGCGTGTGCGGGTGCAGGTGCGCGATACCCACCTGCAGGCCGCAGCGCTCGACAATACGGTAGACACTCTGGCGCGTGATGCGCTGTCCTCGCGCATTGAGGAAAACCGCGGCCGCGTCCGTCTGCGCCGCAGGGCGCCCCCGCGCCGCCAGTGACGCCCTGCCCTGGCCCACGTACGTCTCAAGTGCCGACGCCGCCGTGCCGACGAGCGGCACGAGGCGTTCCTTGCTGCCCTTGCCGAGCACCCGCACGAAGCCCTCGTCGAAGTAGACCTCGCCCATATCGAGCCCCGTGAGCTCGCTCACGCGCAGACCGCATCCGTAGAGCACCTCGAGCATGGCGCGGTCACGCTGGCCGACCGCGTCGGCAGGGAACGGCTGGTCGAGCAGCTCGGCAGCGCGCTCTATCGAGATGACGTCAGGCAGGCGCTCCGGCTTCTTAGGGAGCCGGACGTCAGATGTGGGCAGGCCGGGCGACATACCCTCGGCATACAGGAAGCGATGCAGGCCCTTGATGGCCGAGAGGGCGCGCTCGACGCTGCTCGCCGCGCGCCCCATGACGTGCAGGTGCGCGGCGTATGCCTCAACGTCAGGGCGCGTCACCTGGCGGATGTCGGACACGGCCCTCTCGTCGCGCAGCCAGGCACACCACGCCGCGAGGTCGCGACCGTAGGCAGCGACGGTGTTCTCGGAAGATCCCTTCTCGACGCGCAGGTAGGCGAGGTATTCGTTGACGTCGCGCGCGAACTCTGCAGGGACCGGAGGCAGCTGCGGAGGCCTAGGCATGGACGGTGTCGCCCCCCTCTCGGCAGGGTGCGGGGCATCCTGACCCGGAGACGTACGGAACCTGGCTGCGGCGCGCGGCCGCCTCGCGGGCGAGTACGAGACCGGCGGCGCAGGCACAGCGGAAGAACGCCGGATCCTGGGCAGGCGTACGGCCCATCGTCGTGACGCGCAGACCGCACGTCAGGGCACCGCTCGCTTCGGCACCGGGATTGAGAGGGACGTCGATGCGCTCGTGGCGAGCGGCGATGCCCGCCTCGAGAAGCTGGCGGTCGAGCAGGGCGGCCGCGTCGGTAGGCTCCAGCAAAGCTCGCCCGTCTGATACGAGAGGTTCGGCGACGAGGGGGTCCGGCACGGGCACGAGGGCCGGGGCGAGCGCGACGCGGCCAAGGGCAGTCGCCGCGTGGTGGGACAGGCCGAAGTGGCGCTCACGGGAGTCGGCAAACGAGACGCGCAGGGCAGCGATGGGGCGGGCGTTGACAGCGGCGCACGCGTTGACAGCCTCGCCCTGGGAGACGCCATCATGGCCGAACGCCGTTCCCGTGCCCACGATGCCCGGGCCCATGGAGACGACGGCGGCATCACAGCCCAGGGCCGCAACGGCAAGCAGGGCGGAGTGCAGGCTGACAGCCTCGTGTTCACCGCCCGCCGCCTGGCCGCACGTGAGCGTCGTCGCCAGGACGCCCGCCTGGCGCGCAGACCGACATATGTCGGACAGCGGCAACAAAAGAGTCGCCTCGTCCGTCATGACATAGGCGATGCGCAGGCTTGGGTCGGTGGCGTGAGCGGCGGCCGCGACGGCCATGGCCTGGGAGTGCAGCTCGCAGCAGGCCACAGGCAGCCCACGGCAGTCGTCCGCGTCGCGCAGGGCGTCGTGCAGCGGACTGCCCTGCTCCTCGACCGCGCGGACGTTGACCTGGCACGGCGCGTATCGCAGCTTCATGATGTGGCCGGGAGCCTGCCCCTCGGGCTGTAGGTCTCGACCATCAGCGGGCGTCACACACGTCACGACGTCCCAACCGCCGGTCCCCAGGGAGAGGTCGACAGCAGTGACGTTGAGCGCAACCCGGTCGCCGGGGACAGCCCGCCCCGTGAGCTGCGGGTAGTTGATCGCGCGGCGGAGGAGCTGCCCGACTGGACGGTCGTCGGCGCCTGGTGTCCCGGTGCTCAGACAGTCCTCGTACCGCGCGCACAGGGCAGCGCGCACTGCGGAACTGCGCCCGGGACACCAGGCGCCGCCGCCCTGCGCCACGCACTCCCCCGCCACGCAAGGCGCGTCCTGGCAGGCGGGCCCGGCGCCCGCGTGTGCAGAGGAAGAGGAAAGATAGTCGGACGCGCACACGTCAACGAGGAGCCGCTGGATACCTGCGCGCTCCTCGCTGACGTCGGTCACTATGCCGCGAATGATCCTCATGCGCCCGATTCTAGCAGGCCGCGCCTTCCGCCGCGCCGTCATGCTGCTTGACAGCAGCCGCAATGAAGTCGCGGAACAGCGGGTGAGCCTTCGTGGGGCGGCTCTTGAACTCGGGGTGGAACTGGCCGGCCACATACCACGGGTGGACGTCACGCGGCAGTTCGACCATCTCGACAAGGCGGCCGTTGGGCGACGTGCCCGACACGACGAGACCGGCCTCGACAAGCTGCGGGCGCAGGTCGTTGTTCACCTCAAAGCGATGGCGATGGCGCTCGTCGATGAGCTCGACGTTGCCGTAGGCCTGAGCGGCAAGCGTGCCCGGCACGAGCTTGCAGGGATACGTGCCGAGGCGCATCGTGCCGCCTTTGTCCGTGACGCTCACCTGGTCGGGCATCAGGTCGATAACTGGGTGCGTCGTCGCCTCGTCAAACTCGGTGGAGTTCGCGTCCTCCCAGCCGAGGACGTCGCGAGCGTACTCGCACACCGCCGTCTGTAGGCCAAGGCAGATGCCCAGGTAGGGCACCTTGTGCGTACGAGCGTAACGCGCGGCGCACATCTTGCCGAGGAAGCCGCGGAAGCCAAAGCCGCCGGGCACGAGGATGCCGTCTGCATCGCCGAGCACGGAGGCAGCGTTGTCATCGGTGAGGTCGTCGCCGGCCACGAGCTCGATGTCGACGTGCACGCCGTTGGCAACGCCTGCATGGTGCAGGGCCTCGATGACAGAGAGGTAGGCGTCGGGCAGCTGGATGTACTTGCCGACGACCTTGATCTTGACCGTCCCCTCGCAGCTGCGCATGCGCGTCAGGAAGTCCGTCCACGCGCTCATGTCGCTCGTGCGCGGGTCAAGGCCGAGGCGCTCGCACACCTTGAGGTCGAAGCCCTGCTCGGCCAGCATCGGCGGAACGTCGTAGATGGAGGGGCAGTCGGGGTTCACGAATACGGCGTCCTGATCGACGTCGCAGAACGAGGCGACCTTCGCGCAGATCTTCGTGTCGATCTCGTGGTCGGAGCGGCAGACGATGATGTCAGGCGAGACGCCCAGGCCGCGCAGCTCCTTGACGGAGTGCTGCGTCGGCTTCGTCTTGACCTCGTGCGACGCCGAAATGTACGGCACGAGCGACACATGGATGTAGCAGACGTTCTCGGGGCCGACCTCCTTGCGGAACTGGCGGATGGCCTCGATGAACGGCTGGGACTCGATGTCGCCGATCGTGCCGCCGATCTCCGTGATGACGACGTCGGCACCCGTGCGATCGGCCAGACGGTGGATGCGCGCCTTGATCTCGTCGGTGACATGCGGGATGACCTGCACCGTGCCGCCGAGGAAGTCGCCGTGGCGCTCGCGGTTGATAAGCGTCTGGTAGACGGAACCCTGCGTGACGTTGGACTCGCGCGTGAGGCTCTCGTCGATGAAGCGCTCGTAGTGACCCAGGTCGAGATCGCCCTCGTGACCGTCGTCCGTGACGAACACCTCGCCGTGCTGGAACGGGCTCATCGTACCGGGGTCGACGTTGAGGTACGGGTCCATTTTCTGCATGGTGACCTTGTAGCCGCGAGACTTGAGCAGGCGGCCCAGCGAAGCGGCCGTGATGCCTTTGCCCAAGGATGAGACGACGCCGCCGGTCACGAATATGTGCTTGGTCATGGGGAGGGATCCCGTTCCTTTCACGCGTTGATGGCCTGGCGTCTGAGCGAGCAATCCATTCGGGATCGCAGCCGCGCCTCGACACGCTTCAGTTACGGGATTTCAGTATATGCACGCCGCATGTCGGCTCTGTTACGCGCGCCCGCCGCGCACCGATTCATGGAAAGACGATATGGGAAGTGGGAACTAGGCCGCCCTCGCGTCCGCTCAGGAGTCCTTACGTTCGAACAAATCTATCAGCTCTTGGTGGCTATGGATGCCCAGCTTGGCGTAGACATGCTTGACGTGCGCCTTCACGGTGTTGCGCGAGACGCCCAGCGCGCCTTCGATGTGCTCGCGGTTGCGTCCGCGCGCCAGCATCTCGCAGACCTCTGCCTCGCGCGGCGTCAGGTCGTAACGCGCAGCAAGTTCGGAGCAGCGAGCGGCAAAGGCCTCCTCGCCCGCCCGCTCGAGGTCGACGTCGGGCTCGGGCGGCACAACGCCGGCAATCGTGCTCTCAAACGAAAAGCCGCGCAGGCCAAAGAGGGCATAGGCCACGAGCGCCAGCGTCACGATCGCCACAAGCATGGCAAGCTGTTCATGGCTTCCCGCCGCGTCAAGACGGTTCGCTGTCGTGCCGACAAACGCACCCAGCGTCGTAGCGATGCCCGACAGGCCTTGTCCCCACCCCATGATGGAGAGACTCGCCAGGCTATTGCGCCCCGCCAGGGAAACGAGCGTCGTATAGAGCAGGATGTTAAACAGCGACGTCCCCACCGTAAGCACGCTACTCGCAAGCGCGACGTTGTCAGACCCGCCGACGACAACGAGCAGAAAGCCCGCCACGAGGGCCAGCATGATGACGTTGACGAGCGCGTCGCCGAAGAACCTGCCCCGCACCACGAGCGTGACAAGCGCAACGGCAAGCATGAACGGTACGGCGAGGCCCCCGAACACCGGAGAGCCGCCCACCTCGCCGAAGCGCAGCGCAAAGCCGAACGCCATCTGGACGAGGATGAGGCAGACGTACAGGTTGCTCGTGAGCGGCAGATACGACGCCGGACGCGTAACGGAGAGCTCGGCGGCAGAAGGAGCGGAAGCGATGCCGGCAACGAGATTGGAGACGCTGCGGGCAGAAAGGACGATGGCAGCCGCAGCCGCCACGGGCAGCACGACAACGCAGGCAACCTGTGGCAGAGCGCGCATCGGTACGTCGAGGAGTTGCCCAAGCGAGAGGCCGCACGCAAGGCAAGCCATGGCCTGGGGCATCGGGAGGCACACGGCAGCGAAGGCCGAGCTCAGAGACGACCACCCTCGGCCCGTCGTAAACAGACAGGCCCCTACGATAAGCAAGGCGGGATGGCCCAGAGCGATGCCCACCCCCATGCCACCGGCGCCAACAACAAGGCATGTGACCATCGCAGCACACAGTGCCCTGCCGTTCAGCAAGGCAGGACGCACGAGCGAGACAAGGCCGACGCCGATGGCAAACAGCCCGCTACAGACGATGGAGATATCGCGCGCATAGGTGAACACGCCGTCAAACAGTGGGAACAGCGCGCGATTCATTAGCAACACCGAGAGACTCGCCAGCGCAACAGCCGCCATGACCCGCCAGCACGCAACGCTGCAAAACACGTCGCGCAGAAACGAAGGGAGTCCGGCAGGGGCAGGCGCATGCGTCTCCGGTTGGGCTACGGTCCGCTCGTCAGCCTCTCCCATGCATGCCCCTCTCCGCTCGTACTTCCAGAGCCGCGGCGAAGCGCACCCTGTACGGCTCGGCCGCGCTGCCGCCGTCAGGAGGATTGTAGCGTCTCGCGAACAGGTCGAAGCCGCAAACGCAAAGGGGCCGACCGCGACGCACGCGATCGGCCCCGCTTGCCTTGACGCACAAGCTCCGCAGGCCCCAGTCTAGGTCACGGATGCGAAGAGATTACTTCTCGCCGAGCTCCTGACCGAGGATGTAGGCCTCCGTCGTCGTGCGGCCGCAGGCAAGGCCCGTGAACAGGTTCGGGTAGCTCACGCAGAAAAAGCCGCCCGAGCAGTCGCCGATGGCGTACAGGCCCTCGATGGGCTCGTTGTCCTGGTTGAGCACCTGCATGTGCGTGTTGATGAGCAGGCCATCAAACGTGGCGAGGTGCCAGGAGCCCGTGCGCACGCCGTAGAACGGCGGCTGGTCGAGCTTCGTCAGGCGGTAGGACTCCTTAAAGTAGTCGGGGTCCTCGCCGGCGTCGCAGTAGCCATTGTACTTCTCGACCGTCGCCGTCAGGTTCTCCGCCGGGATGTTGAGCTTCTCGGCGAGCTCCTCGATCGTGTCGGCGACCTGGATGTAGCCGTCGTCGATGAGACCCTGGTTCATGTTGTTCCACACGACGTCGAACGGGATGTTGTTCTTGGCACCGTTGTCGAACGGGAACAGGCGGCAGCAGCCGACCTCGTTCATCTGCTCGGCCTTCTCCTTGGCGCCGGAGTCCCAGATGTCGACGTAGGTGTGCTGCGGCTGGCCCCACGCGCTGTGCAGCATGTAGTCGTAGGGGCCACTCTCGTTGCAGAAGCGCTCACCGTTGAGGTTGACCTTCAGGAACGGCTGCTCGCCGAACCAGAACCAGCGGCCCACGACGCCGTTGCCCGCCGTCTCCTCGGGCGTAACGCAGCAGCGGTTAAACAGGATGGACGTGCCGATCGGGTCCTTACGGGCGCCGAGCCACATGCCAGCCTTGATGCCCGAGCCATCGTCGGTGGAGCCAGACGTGCACAGGATGCGGCCGTCGAGGATCTCAGGCTGCAGCGCCTGCATCATCTCCGTGCTCGTGCTGTAGCCACCCGTCGCGAGCACGACGCCCTTCGAGGCGTTGATGCGCACGTAGTGGCCGTCGGTGGTGTCCTGGGCGATGGCGCCCGTCACCTTGCCGGACTCGTCAGCCTCGAGCTTGATAAGCGGGGTGGACCAGCGAACCTCGGCGCCGGCGTCGATGGCGGCCTGACGCATAACGGCCGTGTAGGAGTCCTCCTCGCCGGCCTGGTCCGTCGGCTGCGGGCTGTGGCCCGTGGCGTAGGCGCGATCGCGGCCCTCGCCGTCCTGGTTGCCGATGCCGCCCTCAAACTCCATGACGTACTTACCCGTGGCCTCGATCGTCTCGGCGACCCAGTCGATGGCCTCGCCCGAGCGCTGCGCCCACATCTTGATGAGGTCGTAGTTGCAGAAGCCGTTGGCGTAGCGGACGATGTCCTCGACGGCGTCCTTCTCGGAGAACTCGAACTCGGGGAACTCAGCGAACGAGGCCTGCTGCAGCTTGGAGTTCATGGCGCCGAGGTCCTCGCGCATGCTCTGAACGTTGTCCTGGCCATCGCGGTCGATGACGAGAACCTTGTTGCCGGCCTGAGCGGCAGAGAGGGCACACGGCACGCCGCCGGTAGCGAAGCCGCAGATGAGAACCTCGGTGTCGACCGTCTCGGTGATGTCGGACTCAGCAATCTCCGGAGCGGTGCCCAGCCAGTCGGGCGTCTCGGACGTCAGGGCGTCTAGGGCGCTCGCCTGCGAAGGGGCGGCAGCGAGGCCGGCGGCCGCGACGGAGGCGGCAGCGGTGACGCCAGCGGCGGCGATGAAGCTGCGACGAGACATCTCAGTGCTCATGGGGACTTCCTTTCGGGTGAGGGGACGCGCACCGTGTTTGGCGCGCTTAGGCGCCCCGGCAACGTACGTGTCCAGCTGCAGGAGCCGGACGACGCGCCGTAGCGGGCGTCGTACTTGACGACCCCCATGATGTGCGCGGCGGGGCGCTCCGGCAATTGCCCTGGCGGGGTAAGGAGGGCGGAGAGAGCAAGACTCGGAGGCCACCCGGCTATTACCCCGGGAGGGTAAGGGGACGTTGAGCTGCGGAAATAGCACGAAACTGCGCTGCGAGGCAGCTTCGAGGACAAAGAGCACGCACCTCTCCCCGCGCGGAGATACGGGCGCGCCGAGGTGGCACGCGGGACGCCTCACCCTCGGGGGTCACGGGGTGCGGGCGAAGAGGCGAGCCCGGATATAGGATGGGGGAACCGGGCCCACGCACCTCTCCCCGCTGGTCAAGTTTTTCGATTGTGCGAGGTCTTGCAAAAGGAGGTGCCGAAATTGTCCCCAATTTGCGGCTATGCAAGGTTTGCAGAAGGCATGCCGCCCGCACGCGGGAGAGGCGCACAAGGAAACCGCAGGTAGGAAGGTTGTGCAAGATGCGCTGCCCTCACCGCATGCGTAAACGGGTCGCGCAAACCTAGCACAACCGAAGTCCGCGCCCATTTTTGGAGGCGCGTTTTACAAAACCTCGCATAGCCGAAAGATTTGACCAGGCTGCCTCCGGGAGCAGGACCCGGAGAGCACATCAAGGGGCAGGTCAGATACGAAAGAACCCCCGAGCGTCGAAGCACTCGGGGGTTCTTGAAAGATCAGATGGTGGGCCGTCAGGGATTCGAACCCTGGACCTTGGGATTAAGAGTCCCCTGCTCTGGCCAGCTGAGCTAACGGCCCATCTGCTGGGGTGGGAAAAGGGGCTCGAACCCTCGACCTACGGAGCCACAGTCCGTCGCTCTGCCAACTGAGCTACTCCCACCATGCGCAGCCAGAAAATAATGCCCTACTCTCCTGCCGAGCGCAAGCATGAAGTTTCTCATCACAAAACGACCTCATGTCGGCGCCGCCCGGTCTTGAGGCCCGGGCCGCTACTCCCACCTCATGAGAGGCTGGCGGCTCACCAGATAGAACGCGCCTGCCGCCACGGCGAGCTCAACAGCCGCCACCACAAGCGTTCCGATCCAACCCAGGACGCTCGCCGCAAAGAAGCCCATCATCGCAACGACCATTCCGACCACCATGGTCACTATGACGGAGAAACCGCGCTTGACCGGCTCGTACGGCGTTGTCCAGTCAAAGCGGGGGCGCAGCGCGTCAAGCGTCAGGCCCACCGACGCCGCGAGCACGCCCGATGCCAGTGGCGCCACGATCATCGCGACAGCCTGCAGCACATCTGCGCCCAACGCCAGTGCGCACAGCGCGCCGCCCACAAGCGCCGTCGGAACAGAGAGGAGAATCCCGAGCGCCATCTTGGATCCCAGCACCGTCGCCGAGCTGAGCGGCGCGCTCTGAACGAGCCAGCGCGCCGAGCCCTCGAGCGACACCGAGGCCGTCGTCGGCGACGCTATGCCAAGACAGAACGCCAGCGCCCACGGGGCGACGTCCGCAACGAGCGGGGCAAGCTCCGGAGGAAGCATGCCATCAAGACCGCCCGTCAGTCGCCCGATGACGGCAGCGACGCCTGCAACAAGGGCGAGAACGTACCCGATGCACGTGTTGAGCAGATAGGCGGGCGTCGTCACGAGAAGGCGCGCCTCCTTGCCCGCAAGCGCCCACAAAGGCCGGCGCACGCACGATCCCTTGACATGCCCTCGCGCCGCCGCGTCCTCAAACGAGAACGCCGCATGCGGTCGGCTCGACATGAGCGCCTCGTTTACAGGCACGAACACGCGCACGAGCACGGCAACAAGCGCCACCGCGACAGCCAGCGACACGACAGCGAACAGCAGAAGCGCCCCCGCGTCGCCCTTCATGACGGCGGCAGAGGCCCACCTCGCAGGGGCATACACCCCGAGTGCCCCCGACAGGGCGGCAGCCTGCTCCGCAGCGAGTCCGACGACGCCGGCGTGCGCAGGGTCCGCGCCCATGCCCCTCAAGGCAAACGACCCGATGACGATCCCCACGACGAGCAGCATGCCCAGTACGCCCATGGCAACGCCGGCCCGCCGAAAGCGCGTCGACACGACCGCGACGAGTGCCGCAAGCGCCACCGAAACGGCGAGGGGGATAACGGGCGCTAGCAGCACGACGAGCACCCCGACGAGGATGAGTTCCCCAAGTCCGACGCCCACGGCGCCGACGCAGGCAAGCACAACAAGCGCTGGCGTAACGATGAGCGCGTTGAGCACGACGGCCATCGCATAGAGCGAGGCGATGCGCGACAGCACGACGACAGGACGCGCGATAGGCAGCGCCATGACCAGGTCGTAATCGCGAAACGAGAACAGCAGGCCGCCCGCCTTTGGGAAGGCGGCACAGGCACCGGCAAGTGCCCCGACCTCGATGACCAGCAGCGGCACTACCTCGGTTGCCCCCATGGTCACGAGGCCGAGCGACAGCATCACAACATACAGCACGACGACCGCACACAAGATGGCGATGGCAACGCCCGCCAGCACCATTCCAACGAGCGCCTTACCCGGCTTGGTGTGCAGCGCGCGATTCAAACCGAACAGGCCGAGCACCTGGACCTTGAGCAGCAGCAGGAACGACTTCATCGCCGTACCCCCTTGCGGCCGAACGGACTCGTGCGACTTGCATCGCGCGTACCCTCTTCGTGGCCTGTGCCCTCGTTGAGCATGTCGAGGAAGACGTCCTCGAGGCTCTCGTCGCCCACGACCTGGGCCGTGGGCCCCACGGCGCGCACCTCGCCCGCCTTGATGATGGCGACCTTGTCACATAGCTTCTCAACCACTTCGAGCACGTGACTGGAGAAGAACACCGCCGAGCCGCGGTTCACGAGCTCGCGCAACATCTCGCGCACCGTGTGGGCCGCCGCCGGATCAAGGCCGACGAACGGCTCGTCGAGCACAAGCAGCTTGGGCTCGTGCAGCAACGCCCCGATGAGCACGAGCTTCTGGCGCATGCCGTGTGAGTAGGACGAGATGAGGCTCCCGAGGTCGGCGACGAGCCCGAGTCGCTCGGCATATCCCTCGATGCGAGAACGCCTCAGATCGGCCGGCACGCCGTAGACGTCTGCCATGAAGCGCAGGTACTGGATGCCTGTCAGGAAGTCGTAGACATCGGGGTTGTCGGGTACGTACGCGCACAGACGCTTGCACGTCAGCGCATCGGAGCGCATCGGAGCGCACGGAGTGGCCCGCGATGTGGATGTCGCCCTCGTCGAAATCCGCCACTCCGACGATGGCGCGAATGAGCGTCGTCTTGCCTGCGCCGTTGTGCCCGACGAAGCCGAATATGTCGCCGGGCAGGACCTCGAGCGAGACGTCGTTGAGTGCACGCTTGGTACCAAACGCCTTGCTGACATGCGCAACGCTCAAGACAGGGGCCTTCGTGCTCTGGGATGTAGCTGCCGTCATGGTGTGGGTCATGGGCTCCTCCTCGGCAGATGGCGTACTATGCGCAAAGCCGCATTTGTTATAGATATACTAGAACAAATAGCATACGCATGCAAGGCCGGGGAGAGACGCCTGATCCGGATGCCGGGCGAGAGGCCATGCGTGTGGGGGTCGCCGCCCTCTTAGCGAATGACCGTCGGTGAGCCGTTCGTAGGATCGGACGCGCCGTCAGAGGCGGGCTCGCCAGGCTCGACCTTGCGCCGTGCGAACACTGAGGCAGCACGGCCAACCCAGGAATCCGTCGTTGCCTTAACAGAGGACTTCACGGACTCCCAGGCAGCGTCACGAACCTGACCGGCCTTCTCGCCCACCATGCGCATGGCCTCGCCGTAAAAGCCCGTCTCCTTCATGAGCGACAGCGCCTCGCCATACGACGCGCTGCGAGCCTGGGCGGCCGTGCTCGGGCCCTCCTCTTCAAGCAGGTAGCGCTTTGTGATGACGCCGATGCGGTACGTCGTGAACGCGTTGACGATACCCTGCGTCGTCGAGGCGACGAGCACGCCCGGGAGCTTTGCCGTCGCCTGGCCGAGCACGGCAGGGAGCAGCTCCTCGAGGTCAAGCTCCTCTATGCCGCCAGCGAGCAGCCCCGCCCCAAGCACGCGCACGTACACGCGCGCAAGCTGCGGTGTCGTCGGGCGAAAGCCGCACTCTTCAACGATGGAACGCACGAGGTTGGCGTTGAGAGCAAGCATGGACAGCGCGTCGGCCACGGCCGTCTGCGAGATGGCCGTGGCGGCGCATGCACTCAGAGCCGCCTTCTTGATGCGCACGTCCATGCGCGGCACGCAAACTTCGCGATATAGGGCGATAAGCTGTTCGTCACAGGCCTCCCCCGCCTGCAGTGCCGCGTCAAGTCGGGTGCGCTGCTCGTCGCCGAGCGTCACGTTCTCGCGCAGGTTGGCAGCGAGTCGGCGGCACCAGCGCATCTTGGCGCGGCCTTGCTCGTCGCGCAGGCGCCAGAGCGCGAACACCGGCCGGGACGCGACGCGAGCGATCGGCCAGACGATGCCGAGCGCCACTAGGGCGACGAGCAGGACGTAGTACAAGACACCGAGCACGATGTTCGCCCGTGTGAGTCGGTCGCCGATGTCGAGCAGGCCGCTCAGCAGGCCCAGCGCCACGAGGGCGGCAACACAGACGGCGCCCGCGACAAAGGGGAGACGGGAGCGCAGCTGGGATGCGCGCTGGTCCTCTGGGCCTGTCATGGGCGCCTCCTTCGCTATGCCATGTGCCGCGCGCCGCGTCGCAGGGGCTGAGGCGCACTCGCCATACCGTTGATGATGTGGAACTGTCCCGTGGCCGCCGCACGCTGGGCCGCCGACTCGTGGCGATGCTCGAACTCGTCCTGGACGAGGTAGTCGATGTATGCCGGCGAGAGCGGCGACGTCTCGTAGAGGTGCGCGTCGTCACGCTGGCCGGCAGGCACGGGCAGTTGCTCGTTGGGACCATACACCGCAGGGATGGAAACCGTCGACGCGGAGCTGGCAGGCAGCGTCGCAAACATGCCTGTCTGTCCCAGAGGAGCGGCGTCAGCCGCCGCGACGGGCCAGACGCCGCTCGCGTCGGAGCCCACGCCGTCCCAGGCAAGCGTGCCCTGCGTCGGGGCGGGGCCAACGGGCTGCACGTCGCGCGCGTCCCATGCGCCCGTGTCACCGATGGCCGGCACGTACGTCGAGCGGCCGGCTTCGTCGCGCATGCGCGGCGCGGGAGCGGCGGAGGCATACGACGGGGCAGCCGGTGCGGCATAGACGGGCACGGGGACGTTCACGGGAGCAGGCGCGGGAGCGGCGTACGGCAGTGGCGAGGCAGGAATGTATGCGGGCTTCTGGGCCACGGGCGCGACGCCGTAGCGCTGCGGGACGGGAGCTGCCGCGTGGGCGCTGCGATACTGCGTGGAAGTTGAGCTCACCGGCGTCATGCGCGTCGTCGGCATGTACAGCGGATCAACGAGGTCACCGATCTCGGGCACGACATGGGACGACGCGGCGGGCGCAGGCGCGGCACGCTGGATCTGGGGGACATCCGCGTCGAACGACTTTGTGCGGGCACGCGAGCGCTGAGAAGCGAAGCGACGGGCCGGTGCGACCGAGGGCGCCATGTCGGCGCGAGGATCGACAAGCGGCACCGACAGGCTCGAGACGCGGCGCTGGGGCACGGCAACAGGCATCGGCTCGGACGCAGCCGGCGCGCTTGCAGGGGAAACCGCCGCCATCGCGGCTGTGCTGCCCAGACCTGCGGGGGCCGGCGCGTCGGAGAAGCCATCGAGGCCGGACGCGTTTCCGAGCTGGTGCAGGGAAAGCGCACGCTCGATTTTCGCGCGCTGAGCGGCGTCGCGCAGCAGGGGCGCCACGCGTGCAGGCGTCGAGGGGCCCACGACAGGCGCAACGTAGGGGGCGACGCCCGTCCCCTCCGCCGCAACGGGCGTGCGCGGCATCGTCGAGCGCGTGAGGCGCAGGTAGGCATCCGTGTCGCCTGACGTCGAGTCAAGCGAGGGAGCCGACGCGTTGCCCTCCCCCGGCGCACCCTGCGCAAGCTCGGCAAGCGCCAGGGCGCGCCAGTCGCCAACGCCCTCAAGCGGGTCGTCGAGCTCGTCGCCGGCACCGCTGACCGAGGCCGGCTCGAACGCGTCGAGCCCAGACAGGTCCGTTCCCGACGAAGAAGGCTGCTCGGCATGGCGCGAGACATAGTGGGCAGGAGGCATCTCGCCCGCAACCGGGGGCATGTTCGTCAACGTGTCCATCGCACCCTCCGGCGCCGCGGCATGCGTGCCGCCGCGCGGGCCGTCGTCATCAGGGTCGGGGCCTTCGTCGCCCGCATCGGCCGCCGCGCTGAACGACAGCGCGAGACGCTCAAGGTCATCCAGGTCGTCGGACTGGTCCGCAGGCACGGAGGCAGACACCACCGCAGGAGCGGGCGTCACGGCGACGGTGGACTCAGGCGAGGCCGTGACCTGCGTCGCCTGGGCCGACTCCGAGCCGTTGGGCGTCAGCGCAAGGAAGGCCTCCGTCGGCAGATCCGTATCGAAGCCCTTCGGCGCAGGCGCAACGATGGGAGCAACGGCCCCCGTCGTCCCAGGCGCCACGCTCGAAATCGGCGTGGAAACGACGCCCGGCATCACGCCGGGAGCAGGAGAGATCTGGCCCGTGGAGCCGAGGTCGATGACCGGAGGCGTCGCCTGTACGGGAGGCACAACGACGGCTCCGGGCTGCTCGGAGGAGCCGCCCACAGCGCGGCGCAGGCCAAAGAACACGCCCACCGCCACAGCGGCAGCTGCCACGCCGACGCCCGCCCCGAGCGCATACGGAAGGATGGGCAGCGCCTCTCGCTCGGGCTGAGCGTAGCCACTGTAGAGGTTCGTGCCCGCCAGGCCGGCGTCAATGTTGTGTGCGAGCTCGGAGACGGTCTGGCTCACCTCGGATGTCACGCGCGCGCGTTCCTGGGCGTTGAGCTGCTCCAGAGCCGCAGCGCCCGACGTCGCGGCGGAGGCGGTGCCGTCGGCACCCAGCGTCACGAAGCTCACGGCAGAGATGTCGACGCCCTCGGGCAGGGCAAGCGAGAACGCGCCCGCTTCGTCGGCGGCAGTCTCGCCAAGCACGCTGCCGTCAGCCGCCAGCGCCTGTACCGTCGCGCCGGCCAGCGCAGTGCCGCTCACGACGCGATCCGTAGCCGACCAGCCCGTGACCGCAGGCGCAGGCACGACGACGGCCTCGGCTGCGGGGTCCGCCGTGACCTGCTCGGCCTCCGCGGCGTTGGGGTCAGCGAAGGCGTCAGGCGATGCCGCAACAGAACCCGTGGCGCCGTCGGGATAGGTCTCGTCATATGACGGCACGTAATCGGGCGTCTCCGTCGTGTCGGCGGGGTCGTAGTACGTGTCATCGCCCGTGCCAGGATCGACGACCTCGCCTCCTCCGTCGTTGCCCTCGTTATCGATGGGAGGCATCACCTCGCCACCGTCGTCCACGCCGCCATCACCTGAGCCGCCCGTGTCACTGCCGTCCATCGCCGGGGCATCTGGATTCCACCCGATAGGAGGCGCGTCCGTCGCATGGGCCACGGGCACCATAGCCGCGCTCAGCAGCGCAGCCATGCCCGCAGCGCACACACAGGCCCGAAAGCCATCGCGCGGCATCGCGTCGGAGCGCGCCTCGAAGTGCAGCGGCGTCGCGAAGTGCTGTCCCGTCGTCATCGTTGCCCCCATCCTAGTTGCCCGCATACGAGGGCACCTCAAACACCAGCGAGTAGTTGGAATAGTCAGCGTAAAGCTGCGTCAGGTAGTGCGTCTGCGCGTACGCCCAGGCGACGTCCGTGGCGTACTCGTGCCACGGCTTCGTCCCGTAACGGTCTGCCCACTCGGGATGCCACAGCATCTTGTAGAGCGTGTCCTGGCCGGAAAGCGTCGAGGAGTTGGCGTCGATGTACCAGCCGCGGATGACGCGCGCTCCGCCGACGATCGCGTCGTACACGCTCGTCCACCCCTGCTCGTACGCCGTCTTGGCGCCGCCGTTGATCGGGTTGGCGTCATAAGCGCCGATGCCGTACATGTTGTAGACCTTCGTCGTGCCCGGCTTCTGCTCGTCGTAGGCTGTCTCGGTCTTCGGGTCGTACCACAGGCCCGTCGCCAGACGCGACGAGCCGTACCCCGTCTCGTGGATGGCGTGGCTGATGAGATACGCCTCGTTCAGGCCGTAGGCGTAAGCGGCGTCGGAGAACGCCTGGCCCTGGCCGTCGAGCACGCCATAGCCCGAGAGCTGGGCGTTGAGCTCGGACACGCTGACGCCAGCCGGGGAACCCAACTCGAGGAACTGGAAGAAGCCCGACGTGCCCTGCGGGAAGTTCGCCGGGTCAACGTACGTGCGAATGTCGGCAGCCGAAGCCGCGACCCCCGTGTTGCCTATGATGTGCGTGCCGTCGTTCTGCAGCGCGACCATCTGGCTGAGCGACAGGCCGTAGCCCTGGGTCGTGATGCCCACATTGGAAAGCGGGATGACGGAAAGCTCGTCGGCGCTCACGTACATTGTCTGGCCCTGGTACTTGACCTTGTACCAGCCCGTGCCGAGGTCGATTGCCGGCAGCACGGTGCCTTTGGAGAAGCCCGCAAGCTCACCGGCGGGATAGCCGTCAAACGTCGGGCTCTCCATGCCGCTCATGCGCGAAGCAGTCGCGATGATCCAGACGTCCGTCTGCTCACCGGGGTTCGGCTCAGGATCGACGGCAGGGGGCTCGATGCCGACCTGGGCCTTCGGGACGAACACGGTGCGGCGCACGCCATCGACCGTCACACCCGCCATGAGCCACTCGTCGTTGAAGTCGGCAAAGTACAGCTTTGTCCCCGCCTCATACGACGCGATGACAAGCGAGGCGACGTCGGGAGCTGCGTAGGCATAGGCACCGGCAGACCCCGCATAGCGCACAAGCGTGCCCCCCTCGCTCGGCGCGTAGAGCGCGACCTGAGACGCGGGGATATAGGCGATCTGCCCGCCGGAGACGCGAGCCATGTAGAAGTCGTCGTTGAACACGCAGAACTGGATCGTCGCAC
The DNA here is from genome assembly GCA_018368455.1 of Coriobacteriia bacterium. Lineage (NCBI taxonomy): Bacteria > Bacillati > Actinomycetota > Coriobacteriia > Coriobacteriia bacterium. The sequence continues at coordinate 200,315 of JAGZEG010000004.1, read as the reverse complement.
CCCACGCAAGCGTGTCGAGGACTGCCGTGTCGTATGAGGGGGCCACGTAAATAGGCAGGTCACCGCCCACGACGGCACCGCGCAGAACCGTCGAATCCTGAGCGGTGTAGAGGGCAACGCCGTCAAGGCCGGCGCAGTACAGCGTCGTAGGCACGCCGTCGATGTCAAAGCGTGCGCCATACCAGCCGTCGCCCATGTCGGCGACCTGAATCGTCATGCCAACGGGAAGCGTCCGAACGGCAGCAGACCCCTCGACCGGCTCGGAATAGAACGTCAGGTCCGAGACGACGGTGCCGCGCACGATGTCGCCAGGGGCGGCAACGACTGTATGAGGCGTCGCAATCAGGGCGCAGAGCGCGACGGCGAGCGCCACAAGTAAGGCGACGACGACGCGGGGAAGGCCCGCAGGCGACAACGGTGTGCTGCGATTCAAGGGTGTGTCTCCCGTTGTCAGAACAGTCTCAAATTGGGCGGTACGAGACGGGCTGCACAGACTCCGGCCATCGTCACGCGCATAACAGTATCACGCGCCGCGGTCCCCAATCGTAAGATTCGGCCTGCTACCTCGAAAAATACCCGACTGTTTGCAAAGTTTGGCACCGCAAAACATAGCATAGAGTTTTAAGTATCACGTTATACTTTATATTGTCTGAAAAGTGAATACTCATGGTGAGATATAGGGTTTGTGCTCGCTTCCTAGCGTCGTCACCTCGACGTCGGCGCGAATGTAGGCCGCCCTACAAAAGAGGCGGGCCGGTCTTTGGGTGACCGGCCCGCCTCTCACCTGCGGGAAAAGCAATGTCTCATCATATAGATGAGCGTTATACTGCCCTACTGGAGATCCGCGCCAATCTCCTGGTTCTGAGCCTTCTTCGCGCTGCGGATGAGGAACTCCTCGTTTGTGGCCGTCGCCTTGAGGCTCTTGATCAGCGAGCTCATGGCACGCTCGTTGTTGTTCATGTTTGCCAGGATGCGGCGCAAGCCCCAGACAAACGGCGCGATGCCCGGCTCGAGCAGCAGCTCCTCTTTGCGCGTACCCGACGCGATCGGGTCGATTGCCGGGAAGATGCGGCGATCCGCCAGATCGCGGTCGAGCTTGAGCTCCATGTTACCCGTGCCCTTGAACTCCTCGAAGATAACCTCGTCCATCTTCGAGCCCGTCTCAACGAGAGCAGAGGCAAGGATCGTGAGCGAGCCACCGCCCTCGATGTTGCGCGCCGCGCCGAGGAAGCGCTTGGGCGGGTAGAGCGCTGTGGAATCGACACCGCCCGACAGGATGCGCCCCGACGCCGGCTGAGCCAGGTTGTAGGCGCGTGCGAGGCGCGTGATGGAATCGAGCAGGATCACGACGTCCTGGCCGAGCTCGACAAGACGCTTGGCGCGCTCGATGACGAGCTCGGATACCGTGATGTGGCTGTCGCTCGGCATGTCGAACGTCGAAGCCACGACCTCGCCCCTGATGGAGCGCTGCATGTCGGTGACCTCTTCGGGGCGCTCGTCGACGAGCAGGCAGATGAGGTGCACCTCGGGGTTGTTCTCCGCGATGGACTCGGCGATCTTTTTGAGCACCGTCGTCTTGCCCGCCTTGGGCGGCGAGACGATGAGTCCGCGCTGACCCTTGCCTATAGGCGAGACTAGGTCGATGCAGCGGCCGAGGATAGAATCCTTGCCGTGCTCCATGCGCAGGCGCTCGTCGGGGAAGACCGGCGTGAGGTCTGCGAAGCGCGGGCGGTTGCGCATCTCCTCGACAGGCCTGCCGTTCACACTCTCGAGGCGAGCAAGCGCCGGGAACTTGTCCGTGGGACGGCTCGCGTGGCCGATACCGACAAGCCAGTCGCCGCGGCGCAGGCCGCTCGAGCGGATGACCTGCGCACCCACATACACGTCACCCTCCGAGGGCAGGTAGCCCTTCGTGCGGATGAAGCCGTAACCCTCCTGCATGAGGTCAAGCACGCCAGCACAGTCGAAGAAGCCCTCCTGCTTGACGAGGGCGCTGTAGACCGCCTCGATGAGCTCGGGCTTCTTCAGCGACGCTGCGTCCTCGATGCCGAGCTCCGTCGCCTTCGTGCGCAGCTCGCCCACCTTGAGCTCGGCGAGCTCCTCACGGTTGGCCTTGGGAGCGACTGCCTCGCGAGCGTTGCGATCGCGGCGCTGCTGCCGGCGATCGTTGTAGCGGTCCTGACGATCGCCGCGGTCGCCCTGCCTGTCACCGTAGCGGCCGTCCTGGCGCTGTCGGCCCTGCTGGCCATTGCCGCCCTGGCGGTCGTTGCGGTCGTTGCGGCCACCCTGGCGATCGCGGTCTTGGCGGTCCTGACGATCCTGGCGGCCCTGCTGGCCGCCCTGGCCGTCGCGATCCGCACGCGTCTGGCCGTCCTGCTGCTGGCCGTTGCGCTGCTGGTTTCGCTGGTGGCGCGGGACGAAGCCACCGTCCTGGCCCTGACGCACGCGATGGCTGCGACGCTGATAGCCACCCTCCTCGCGCTGCTCCCCCTGAGAGGACGGCTGAGACATTTGCTCGGCAGCGGCACCCTCAGAAGCAGGCTGGGACGTCGGCTCCACATCAGCAGCCGGACGAGACTCAGCGGTCTCGACGGGACGTGCGGGATCGGAGGCAGCAGCAGGGGCAGAGACGGAAGCAGCATCGCCTTGCTGTTCTGAGCGACGGATGGCGTCTTCGAGCACCTTGCGTGCCTGAAGTTCCTCGTTGCTCGGGCGGCCACGACGACGACGCGGCATGGCGGCGAGAGCGGCAGAGATCTCGGGCGTCATCTTGATGCCCATTTTGTCGAGCTCGGCCTGGCTCGTCGGCAGCGCCTTGGAGCGCGTGCGGCGAGAGCGCTTCGACGGGCGCTCCCCGTCGGCAGCCGGCTCGACAGCCGAAGAAGGCTGCGGCTCGCCGGCAGGAGTCGCGTCGAGGGAAGCAGGAGCCTCTGTGCGACGCTGGCGAGAGGGGCGCTCCGGAGCGTTCTCGGGTCGAACGTCCGCAGCGGACGCAGGAGCGTCGAGAGCGGGAGCAGGCGACGCAGTCGCGGCGTCATGCGGCGAGGGCGCCGGAGCGTCAGACGCGTCGGGCCTTTTTTGGGCCGAGAGGGACTCGTCAGTCGCGGGCTTCGCCGCCTTGCGGGTACGGCGCGAGCGCGCCGGCCTGCCCGCAGTCGCAGGCGTCGTCCCCTCGGCCTTGTGCGCCTCATCGCGCTGCGCAGGGGGCACCTGGGGCGCGGGCTCTGTGGGCTGAGAGACGGCGGCCTCGGCCCTGGGCGCGAGAGCAGGTTCGGGCACCTCGCGCCGGGGCGCGGGAGCGGCCGGCTGCTCCGCGACTTTCTCGGGCGCAGGCTTAGGTGCAGCAGGCGCGGGCTCGGGCGCCGTCGGTACCGCAGGGGCAACCGGAGCGGCGCCCGTCACGGAATTGTCGGGAGTGGAGCTCTCACTCATGCCTGCTCAACTTTCTTCCAGTCGGCCAGGAAGCGCTCGAGACCACGATCGGTGAGAGGATGCTGCACGCACTTGCCCAGCACGCCGAACGGCACGGTCGCGATGTCGGCGCCGAGCAGCGCTGCCTGGGCGACGTGGTGCGGCGAGCGCACGGAAGCAGCGATGATCTCGACCTCGTGGCCGTAGTCGAAGCTCTGGACGCACGAGATGACGTCGGCGAGCTGAGACAGACCGTCCTCGGCGATGTCGTCGAAGCGGCCAACGAACGGGGAGATGTAGCGAGCGCCCGCGCGAGCGGCCAGAATGGCCTGCGTCGGCGAGAACACGAGCGTCATGTTGACGTCGATGCCCTCCTCGGCCAGCTGGCGCGTGGCAGCGAGGCCCTCAGGCATGACGGGGATCTTCACGACGACGTTGGGGGCAATGGCGTGCAGGCGGCGGCCGTCCGCAACGATCTCGTCGCGCGTCATGGCCGTCGTCTCAGCGGACACCGGCCCGTCGACGATCTCGCAGATGCGGGCAATGTGGCTCTCGAAGTCGGCAAGCTTGCCGCCGATCTTGGCATACAGGGACGGGTTGGTCGTCACGCCACTGATGACGCCCCACGAGGCAGCCTCGCGAATCTCGTCGAGGTCCGCGGTATCCAAAAAGAACTTCACGGTGACTCCTTCTTTTTGAAGGGATACGAAAGGAGCGATCACGCCGGCCGGCGCCAAAGACAAGGTGGCGTCCTCTGGGAATATGTGCGCCGATACGCGGCCACGATACGGCACGACGTCACGACAGATCCCAATGATGTCACGATGTGAAAAAGGCGGAGGAGCGACGAGTTCGCTGCGATTGAAGGGACTATAGCACACACGCGCAGACCCATACCAGGCAAACGGCCCCATTTTCTCTTTCCGACCGCTGCCGCCACCGAATCGCGACGCACGTGCACATTTTTACGCGGGGCGACGGTATTTTTTACGCCGCGCGCCCCACCATCACGGGCGTGTGGCCAAAACGCTCTAAAGTAGTGAGCACATTTAACCGGCGCCCGAGCGGAGAGAGGCCATGACGAAAAACGGACAGCACGCCCCGTCAGCGACGGCCCCCGCGCGCGAGACCGGCGCGTTCATCACGCTCGAAGGCGTCGACGGGGCCGGAAAGACGACGCAGTGCGCCCTCGTGTGCGCCGGAGCCGCCGCGCTGGGACGCGAGGTCGTGCGCCTGCGAGAGCCCGGAGGCACCGCCATCGGCGAGCGCATCCGTGCCGTGCTGCTCGACGTCGCGAGCGCGGGCATGGACCCCGTCTGCGAGCTGCTGCTCTACGAGGCGGCGCGCGCCCAGCTCGTCGCCCAGGTCATTCGCCCCGCCCTTGAGCGGGGCGCCGTCGTCGTCAGCGATCGGTTCTTCGACTCGACGGCGGCCTATCAGGGTCACGCGCGCGACCTGGGCATGGACGCCGTCGACGCCGCTAACCGCCTGGCCTGCTCCGGCATCACCCCCGATCGCACGCTGTTGCTCGACCTCGACCCCGCTGCCTCGCTCGCTCGCGCCGAACAGGCAGGCGACGGCCCCGACCGCCTTGAGCTCGAGGGGACGTCATTTCAGCAGCGCGTGCGCGACGGTTTTGCGCGCGTGGCAGAGGCCGACCCGCAGCGCGTGCGCGTCGTGGACGCAACCGGCAGCGTCGGGGACGTCTACGAGCGCATCCGCGCGGCGCTGGCCGACGCGCTCGAGCTACCGCCCTACGCCCGGGCACAGGAGGCGTGCGAGCATGCCGAGTGATAAGAGCCTGCTGGCGCGCAGCCTCACCAGCCAGGACAGCGTGCGCGCGTTTCTGGGAAGCGCCATCGATCAGAAGCGCATAAGCCACGCCTACCTTTTTGTAGGCCCTCCCGGGTCCGGCAAGCTCGACGCTGCGTACGCGCTGGCGCAAGCCATCGTCTGCCCCGAAGGCGGCTGCGGGGCCTGCGACGACTGCGTGCGTGTCGCCCGGCGCGTTCACCCCGACGTCCACCTGCTGCAGCCGCAGAGCGCGCAGGGCTACCTCATCGCCCAGATTCGCGCACTCATCGACGACCTCTCGCTGGCGCCCATTCGCTCCAGCAACAAGGTCTACATCATGGACGAGGCGGAGACGCTGACGCCCGCGACGGCAAACGCGCTGCTCAAGTCGCTTGAGGAGCCGCCCGCCCACATCACGTTCATCCTGCTGGGCACAACGCACGACGCCATATTGCCCACGGTGCTCTCGCGCTGCCAGGTCGTACCGTTCCGCTCCATTCCCGTCGACGCGGCCGCCCAGGCGCTCTCCGACGAGCTCGGCACGCCTGTCGGCCTGTGCAGGCGCGCGTTGGGTTGTTGTTCCTCGCCCACCCAGGCCCGCGGCTTCCTCGGCTCGCAGGCCCGCCAGGACGCCCGCCGCTCCGCTCTGCACGCCCTTGAGGTGTTACCCCGCGCCGACGCTCTCGACGTGCTCGATGCCGCAAAGCAGGCCGTACTCGCGGCAAAGGCGCCGCTGGCGGACCTCAAGGACGCCCAGCAGGCCGTGCTCGACGAGAACGCGAGCTGGATGACGTCCGGGGCGATGAAGGAGCTCGAGGAGCGCCAGAAGCGCGAGCTGTCCGCCCGGGAGCGTTCGGGTATCATGGAGCTGTTCGCGGCGCAGCGTTGCCTACTGCGCGACGCGCTCGTGTGCGCGTCCGGCCGCGAGGAGGCGCCGTTCTGCGACGACTTCGCGCGCGTATCCAGCGCGCTTGCCGCCCGGCTCGGCGTCGACGGCTGCACCCGGGCGCTCATGCGCGTCGACGAGGCCATGCGCCAGGTGCGCGCCAACGTTTCGCCCCAGCTGGCCCTCGAGGCCATGCTGTTCGATATCAAGGAGATGCTCACGTGCCACTCGTGATTCCCGTCAGGATGCACTTCTCGGCGCAGGACCTCTGGTTCTCCCCCGGTTCGACCGGGGCGTCCGCCGGCGACCATGTCATCGTGTCCACCGAGCGCGGCACCGAGATCGGACTGGCGACGTCTGCGCCGTTCGACGCGCCCAAAAGCGAGATCAAGGGCGACCTCAAGCCTGTGCTGCGCATCGCCACCGACGAGGACCTTGCCAGGGCGGACGAGCTCGCCGAGCAGGGAGACGCCGCCATGCCGGTGTTCCGCGAGCTCATCAAGGCCCACGAGCTCGATATGAAGCCCGTCGGCATAGAGTTTCTCTTCGGCGGAGAAAAGGCCGTGTTTTACTTCGCGGCCGAGGAGCGCATCGACTTTCGCGAGCTCGTGCGCGACCTGGCGAGCCGCTTCCACACGCGCGTCGACATGCGCCAGATCGGCGTGCGCGACGAGGTGCGCCTCATTGGCGGGTTCGCCCCGTGCGGCCAGGAGCTGTGCTGTGCGCGCTTCGGCGGGAAGTTCGAGCCCGTATCCATCCGCATGGCCAAAGAGCAGGACCTGCCGCTGAACTCCGCAAAGATCTCGGGCATGTGCGGCCGCCTCATGTGTTGCCTGCGCTACGAGTTCGAGGCGTACAAGGACTTCAAGACGCGCGCGCCCAAGCGCAACGCGCTCATCGACACCCCGCTGGGCAAGGCAAAGATCGTCGAATACAACACGCCACGCGAGACTATCACGATGCGCCTAGAGAACGGCAAGTCCTTTACGGTGCCGCTCGCTGACATGACGTGCTCCGATGCGTGCCGCAAGCGCTGCGAGCAGCAGGGCTCGCCACTGCGCCCTGACACCGTGAGCCGCGACGCGCTCGAGGCCCTCGGCACGGCAGAGATCATGGCGCAGTTGGCAGACCTCGACCGCCAAAACAACCCCGAGGCGTATGAGCTCGACAGCTCGCTGCTCTCTCCTCGCGCGCGCCGCTCGTCGCGAGCGGACACGGCTTCGGGCGCGTCGATGGGCTCGGGCGCAAGCAAGCGCTCTCGCGCAGGAGCTAGCGGCACGGCGAGCGGTCGCGCAGGCGCCCAGGCCTCGGTAGGCGAGCGGCGCGGCGAGGCAGCCGACGCGGCGAGCGCAGATCGCCCGGCCGGCCGCAAAGGCATGCGTCCCCGCCGCCAGAGCACGGGGCGGGCAGGCACCGACACGCCGATGACGCCGGGCTCGGGCTCCGGCGGCCAGCGCCGCGGCAAGCAGGACGCGCCAAGCGCAGCGGGACGCGCCGGAGCGGATCGCGGGCAGCAGCCTCGGCGTCAGAGCGCGCCGGCAGGTGCGCGCAGTGGAGGGGCCCCGGCCGCCGACGCCGCGAGCACGGGCGGACGCCAGCAGCCCCAGAAGCGCGTGCGACGTCACCACACGGTCAGCGACGCCCCGGTGGCAGCAAGCGCCCCCGAGACGACGCGAGCCGCCCGCCCGGAGACGACCCCAGCGTCGCGACCCGGCAACACGCCCAAGCGCACGCGCGGCGACGGCTCGCAGAGCGGTGGCCCTGGCGAGGGCGGCGCCCCGCGCGCCCGCAGGCAGCACGTCGCTCCCCAGGGTGGCGACCAGACGCCGCGCACGCGACGCGGACGCGCTGATGCCGAGGCCGGCTCTAGCCAAAACCAGGGAGCCGACGCCCCGCAGCGCCGTCGCAGAAGGCCCGGCGACAAGGGCGGCGCAGGCACAGGCGCGAGCGCGCCTCAGAAGTAGCGTATCGCGCGGCTCGTCTCCCGCCCGGAAGACGAGCCGCGCGCACTCACCCAGCAGAGAGGAACATGTCCCATGGGACTGAAGGTGGCCATCCTGACGAGCGGCGTCCCGGCAGACGTCGAACGCGCCGCCCGCGAGGGCACGCCCCTCGACGAGGAGGCGCGACGCCTGCTCGCTCCGGCGCAGTGGCTGCACGACGCGCTGAGCGACGCGGGCCACGACGTCGCCCCGCTACACCTGAGCCGCACGAACGGATTCGAGGCGCTTTCGACGCTGCGCGGCTTCCACGCCGACGTCGTCTGGCCGCTCTCCTGCGCGCCGTCCGGCCATGCGACGGGATCGTTCGACGGCAGCGTGCAGGACGTCCTCTTCCTGATGGGGCTCCCGTTCGTCGGCAGCCCTGCCATCGTGCGGCGCTCGCTGGCCGACCGCGGGTACGTCGCCGCAGCCCTCGAGCGCGCCTCCTTCGAAGGCGACGCCGTCGCGGCCGTCGCGCCCCGCGCCGTATCGCTCGGCGCTGACGCCGTCGACATGCTGCGCGCCTCCGAGCTCCTCGACCTCGTGGAGCAGGTCATACCGGGCGGCTTTCCTCTGTGCGTGAAGCCGCAGGTCGCAGGCTGTGGGATGAGCCCGCGACGCGTCTCGACGCCCGAGGCGCTCAGCCGTGCCTTGCAGGACGTGTTCGCCAGTCTCGACGCACCGAACCAGACGGCGCTCGTGCAGGAGTGGGCCGAGGGCGCCGAGGTCATCGTGCCGGTGCTTGGTGACGCGGACGACGTGCTCGCGCTGCCGCCCGTCGAGATCGTGCGCGATGCCCCCGCAGACACCCGCTTCGTCGCACCCGTGCGCCCAGCGTCGCTGTCCCCGCGCGAGCAGGACGCTCAAGCCGCTCGCAGCGAGCTTGAGCGCGCCGCCGTCGACGCCTACCTGGCCGCAGGCTGTCGCGACCTCGGCAACGTGCGGCTCATATGGGACGGGGGGCGTGCGCTCGTGCTGGGCGTCGACCCCGCGCCCTCGCTCGCCGAGGACGCACCGCTCGCCATCGCCGCCCGTGCGGCGGACATCGACCTCGCCACCATCGTCGACCAGCTCGTCGCCATTGCCGCCGAGCGCGGTCGATAGGGCTCGCACGCCAGCAACGACGGCCCGGCTTCAGCCAAGGAGAGCCCATGACGCACGTCACGACATCCGCCGCAGCCCCGCACAGGGGGCTTTCCGCGCTGCTCGACCCCTCGATCGCCTGTGAGCTGCGCGCCGTGTTCACCGACATGGACGGCACGCTGCTGCTGCCCGACTCGACGCTGCCGCCGCAGACGCAGCGCGTCATAGACCGCTTGCAGGCCACGGGCGTGCACTTCGTCCCCACGACGGGCCGCACGCTGCTCGGCGTCCAGGATCCGTTCGGTGCGCAGGCACAGCGCATCAGCTTCGTCGCCGGCAACGGCATGGACGTCGTGCTCGACGGGGCGTCGCTGCGCCACCTCGAGTACGACCGCGCAACGGTGCTCGACCTGGCTCGCCTCGCCTTTGACGACGCCGAGCCCATGGGCATGGCCATCTACAACGACAGGCGCGGCTACGTCCTAGAGCGCGAGGCGGACTACCTGCGCGGGCGCAGCAGCAGCCTCGAGGACGCGCCTGCTCTGTCTCGCGGCGCCCTGCCCGACGGCCCCGTCCTCAAGGCGGCCGTCATCACGGTCAACCCCGTCGCAATGGACGTCGTCAAGCGCTTCGCCCCGCTCATGGAAGGCCGCATCGACTTCGCGCCGTGCGGCGATCACTGGATAGACGCGCTCATCCACGGCGTCGACAAGGCGGACGGCATCCGCCAGGTGCTCGATGCCCTCGGCGCGACGCCCGAGCAGGCCCTGGGCTTCGGCGACTCCATGAACGACGCTGGCATGATGCGCCTGCTGCCCCACGGCGTGGCCGTCGCCAACGCCATGGACGTACTCAAGGGGCTGTGCGCGTTCGAGATCGGCCCCAACGCCGAGGCGAGCGTCATCAACGCGCTCGACGCCATCGCAGCCGTCCGCGAACAGCACGGCTGCCGATAGCCTTTCGCCGTGCGCGAACAACGCTTTTTGAGAAATCATTCAGCTCGTTGGGGTTCTTGAGGACTCGGACGCGTACCTTGTACTATTGAAAATCGAGCCCTACCCTGTGTATACGGACCATCGGCCAAGGAAGCAGCGGACCACATGAGCAGCAACCGATCCGACAGCGCGTCCACCCCCGAAGCGAATGGGGGTTCTACCCGCAGCTACGAACGCGTGGCAGTCATCATCCCCTGCTACAACGAGGCGATCTCCATCGCCAAAGTTGTCAGCGACTTCAAGCGCGAGCTTCCCGGCGCCGCCATCTGGGTCTACGACAACAACTCCACCGACGACACGTCCCGCCTTGCCCGCGAGGCCGGTGCGCACGTGCGTCGCGAGGAGCGCCGAGGCAAGGGCAACGTCGTGCGCTCGATGATGCGCGACATCGACGCCGACTGCTATATCATGGTTGACGGCGACGACACGTATCCCGCCGAGGCCGCGCCCGAGATGGTGCGCCTCGTGCTCGACGAGGGCTACGACATGGTCAACGGCGACCGCCTGTCGACGACGTACTTCGAGGAGAACAAGTCCGTGCTGCACGGGCTGGGCAACCGCCTCGTGCGCGGCATGATCAACCTGCTGTTCCGCTCAAAGGTGCGCGACATCATGACCGGCTATCGCGCCATGGGCTTCGGCTTCACAAAGACGCTGCCCGTTCTGTCGCGTGGCTTCGAGCTCGAGACCGAGATGACGATCCACGCACTCGACAAGAACATGAAGCTTATCGAGGTGCCCATCGCCTATCGCGACCGCCCCGAGGGCTCCGAGTCGAAGATCAACTCCGTCGTTGACGGTGCCAAGGTCATCGGCATGATTTTCAACCTCGTGCGCGAGTATCGCCCCCTGCTGTTCTTCGGTCTCCTCGGTCTCATCCTCATCATCGTGGGCTGCGCGTTCTTCGGCAGCGTCGTCGCCGAGTTCTTCGCGACGCACCTCGTACCGCGCGTGCCGACGCTCGTCGTGTCCATGCTGCTCGTCGTCATGGGCCTGCTCATGATCTCGACGGGCCTCATCCTCGACGGCACAGCACACAAGGCGCGCAAGACGTTCGAGATCGACCTCAACGAGCTGATGTGGCGCCGTCGCCTCGAGAACGACCAGGGCAACCCCGCCTCGAGCGACGAGCACGCCATCCGCGCCTAGCACCGCGCACCTCGATCGCATGGCCTGAGCAGACAGCGGGACGCGACCGATTCGGCCGGCGTCCCGCTCGCGTAACCGGAAGGGATTCGGAAAAGATGACTTCACGCGAGACCTCAACGGCGGTCAGCCCCGCCTTGCGCTGGTTCGGCCTGCCCACGATCATTCCCGTCGTGCTGGGCATCCTCTACGCCCTGGGAGACTACGCCGGGTCGAACAGCGGGCGCATCGACCCGACAGATCCCGCCTTCGTGCTGCGGCTGTTCGTGTGCCTCGCGCTGTTCGTCGGCGGCTTTGAGGGTGCCTACCACCTGTTCGTGCGCCGGCCCGCCCAGCGCCGCGCTCGAAAGGCCGCCGCGATCCGCGTCGCCCGTGAGGCCGGCCTCTCCCCTGACGCGATCGCCCGCGTAACCGACGCCGTCGCCGACCCCGCCAGCGACCCCAAGCGTCCGCGCATCTTGCGCTTCGGGTGGAACAAGGCCGACATCATCACAGGCGCCGTGCTCATCATGCTGTGCTGGCTGCCCTACCTCGTCTGGCTGTTCCCCGGCACGCTGTGGTACGACACGAGCTGGCAGGTTTACGAGTATTACAGCGGCTCGCTGTCCGACCACCACCCGTTCTTGCTCGTCTACCTGTACGGCGCGTTCATCGACATGGGCCGGGCGCTGCTGGGCGACGGTACATACGGCATGTTCGTCCTCATCTGCCTGCAGTACATCGCCGCGGCGTTTGGCTTCTCGCTCGTCTGCAGCTACCTACACCGCGCCGGTGCCCGCCGAGGGCTCTGCGTGGGCATCCTGCTGTTCTTCGGCCTATTCCCGTTCTTCCCGATGATGTTCTGCTCCATCGTCAAGGACACGCTGCAGGCCGTGCTGTTCATCTACTTCTCGCTGCTGTTCTGCGAAGTCGTGCGCACGCGCGGCGAGCTGCTGCGCAAGACGTGGCCCTGCATCGCTCTGCTGCTGTTGGGCCTGGCCATCTGCATCGTCAAGAAGACGGGCGTCTACGTCGTCGCCCCGTCGCTCATCGCGCTCGCGTTCATGAAGCTGCGCTGGGGCGGGCGGGCGCTGCTGCCCCTCATCGGCGCGCTCCTCGCCGTCGTCATGCTCGTCGTGTTCCCCCGCCTCGTCCTGCCGGCCCTCGACGTCGAGCCCGGTGGTAAGCAGGAGTCGCTCGCCGTGCCCATTCAGCAGGTGGCCCACGACGTCAAGTACTACGGCGACGAGTTCTCCGACGAGGACAAGCAGCTGATTAACGACTTCCTGTGGATCGACTTCGATGACATCCCCTCGGAGTTCGACTACGAGATCGTCGACCCCATCAAGGACGGCTCGCTGCGCGACGACACTCTCATCCCCCAGTTCATGGCGCTGTGGGCGCGCCTCGCCGCCGCGCATCCTCTCGGCACGCTCGAGGGCTGGATGGGCATGGAGGCTGGCTGGTTCTCGTTCGACCCGTCGCTCGTCGTCAAGGTCGCAAGCGGCGAGGTGGCGAACTCCGACTTCCTCGATAGCTTCGTGAGCTGGCCCGACGCGGGCACGGGCAACAGCATCGCCACGGACGCGTTCAACCTGCCCAAGTCCATCCCCCTCATCAGCGTGCTGTACAACCAGGGACTGTGGGCCACGATGCTGCCGGTGTTCTGCCTGTACGTCGTCGCCAAGACGAAGACGGGCGTGCGTCTGGGCCGCTGGTGCACCCTGCTCATGCTGAGCCCCTACCTCATGACGGTCGTCTCGCTCATGGTGTGCCCCGTGTCGACGGACGTCGAGGCGGCGCGCTACCTCATCGCCATGGTCTCCGTCGGCCTGCTGTACACGGTGCTCGCGACGCTCATGGCCAAGGCGGCGCTGGCCAGCGAGCTCACTTGTGAGGAAGACGACGAGGCACGGGGTGCCGCCGGCATCATCGCTGCACCCGCCTACGGACCGATGGGTTGCCCGGATGTTGCCGCGCGCGATGACGCGCCCGCTGGCGAGAACGCCGAGGCGCAGGGAACACCTACGGCACAGCCCCAGACGGCGGACGCGAACGGCCCTCGGGCGGAATAAAGCCCAAGCGCGCCGGGCCCTGCGAGACGCATTTCGGGTTCGGCGCGAAAAAGCCCGTAAGTGCACGGCTTTTCGCAGGCCGTTGCACAAAACGACCTATAAGTGCACGTTTCTTACACCCGGATGTAGCAGCCGAAAAGAAGCGCATCGGCAAGTAGAAAACCCGCACGCAGTCTACCTGCAGGTTTCATGACCAGCCCTCAAGCCGGATGCCTCGTGACCCGACGACAAGCCACCTGAAGCCGAAAGAAACCTGCACTTAACGGCGTTTTGTTCGCACCAGCTCGAAGAAACGTGCACTTAAGCTCGAAATGAACAGCCTCCCGATCCCGCTCGCGCATTGAGACGGGGTCGGGAGGCTGTTTTCGTATCCCTGGCCCAACGCAAACCGTCGCCTTGGCCCCTTCCTCGATATCAAAATGTATACATACGCTAACTTATGTGTTTTCCCGAGAGCTGTTAGAGGCTTAAACTCTAGAATAGCGCCGTTTGTCTGTGAAGGCTTACTTTTGATAGACGAAAGGATGCGCCTCATGCCCCACATCGATCTCACGAACGTCTCACGTCGCTCGTTCGTCGGCGCCTGCGCCACGCTGGCCGCCGCGCTCGGCCTCGGCGCCGCCGGCTCCGCCGCGCTGGCCTCCGAAGCCGCCGGCTCTTCCGCAAAGGATGCCTCGTCTGCAGCCGATAAGGTCAGCTTCCCCATCACGATCAAGCACGCGCTGGGCGAGACCGTCATCGAGCACAAGCCCGAGCGCGTCGCGTGCATCGGCTGGGGCAACCAGGACGCGCCGCTAGCTCTGGGTGTCGCGCCCGTAGGCTTCTCGCGCGCCACGTTCGGTGTCGCCGAGGGCGAGGACATGATGGCCTGGACGAAGGCCGCCTGCGAAGAGCTCGGCGCCGAGCCCGTGGCCTTCGACGACACGGACGGTACGGACTTCGAAGCCGTCAACGACGTCAAGCCCGACGTCACCCTGTGCGCCTACTCCGGCATCACGCAGGACGACTACGACAAGCTGAGCAAGATTGCCCCGACGGTCGCCTACCCCACCGTTGCCTGGTCGACGCTGTGGCGCGACCAGACGCTCATCGAGGCCGAGGCCCTGGGCCTCAAGGCGCAGGGCGAGCAGGTCGTCGCCGACTGCGAGCAGGCCATCAAGGATGCGCTGAAAGCCCATCCCGGCATCGAGGGCAAGACGGGTGTCTTCGTGAACATCACGGCTGCAGACACGAGCTCCATGTGGGTGTACACGCTCGACGACCCGCGTGCCGCCTACCTCACCGACCTTGGTCTGGCCTTCCCGCCCAGCGTCGACGAGCTCACGAAGGGCAAGGGCTGGATGGTTCAGCTCTCCTCCGAAGTCGCCGACCAGATGAGCGACGTCGACATCCTGTTCACCTATGGCGACGAGGCGTTCGCCCAGCAGCTCAAGGACGATGCCCTGCTCGGCGTCATTCCCGCCATCGCCAACGGTGCCGTCGTCGCACTGCCGATGGACTCCGAGCTCGCAGGCGCCACGACGCCCACGTGCCTGTCCATCCCCGCCACGGTCGACGAGTACGCCGCAAAGATCGCCGAGGCCGCGGCAAAGGTTCAGTAAAGACCACCTAGCCACACGGCACTCCCCTTCGTCGAAAGGAATCACCTCGCATGGCAACGTTCATTGACCTCACGGCACCGACCTCCCGTCGCTCGTTCGTCGGCGCCTGCGCCACGCTGGCCGCCGCGCTTGGCCTCGGCGCCGCCGGCACCTCTGCGCTCGCAGCCGGCTCCTCTGCGGAGGACACCTCCGCCGCCTCCGACAAGACGGCCCCCAAGGTCACGGACGCGTTCCCCATCACGATCAAGCACGCGCTGGGCGAGACCGTCATCGAGCAGGCCCCCACGCGCGTCGCCTGCGTCTCCTGGGGCAACCAGGACGCTCCTCTGGCCCTGGGCGTCGCGCCCGTGGGCTTCTCCGCCGCCAACTACGGCGTGAAGGAGGGCGAGAAGATGTTCTTCTGGACGGCAGACGCCTATGAGAAGCTGGGCGTGAGCGACTACGCCGTGTTCGACGACACGGACGGCGTCGACTTCGAGGCCGTCAGCGACACGAACCCCGACCTCATCCTGACGGTGTACTCCGGCATCACTCAGGACGACTACGATCGACTTGCAAAGATCGCGCCCGTCGTGCCCTACCTCGAGCAGCCGTACTTCACGAGCTGGCGCGAGATGACGACCGTGTCTGCGCAGGCCCTGGGCATGAAGGAGGCCGGCGAGCAGCTCGTTGCCGACGCCGACAAGCTCATCGCTGACACGCTCGCGGCGCACCCCAACCTCAAGGACAAGAAGGCGGCGTTCATCATGTTCAACGCCACCGACCCGAGCAAGTTCTACGTGTACATGCACGTCGACCCGCGCGCGGCCTACCTGGAGGACCTGGGCCTGCAGCTGCCTGACAGCCTGAAGGAGCTCACGAAGGACGAGCCGTCCATCGCCGCGACGCTCTCGTCCGAGGTCGCCGACCAGCTGACGGACCTCGACCTCATGGTGGCATACGGGGACGAGAGCTTCCTCGAGCAGCTCCAGGCTGACCCGCTCATGGGGACGGTGCCCTGCGTGCAGCGCGGCAACGTGGCGCTCATCCCGAGCGATTCGTACCTGGCCGGCGCGGGCAACCCCTCCATCCTGTCCATCCAGGCGACGGTCGAGGAGTTCGTGCAGCTGCTCGACGACGTGGTCGTCAAGGGGCTGTAGCCGTCCGTCCTCGAGGTCGGCGCCTTTCCAGTCCGGGCGCGGGACGCGACATCGCAGCTGATGCGCGACGCTATTTCGCCGTCGGCCCCTCTTCGCGGGCCGACGGCGTTTCGCGTATCTGCCCGCGGCACCGCCGGGAGGCAACGACACGCCGGGCACGTAATCGTAGGTAGGGAGCTATGCCAGACAACAAACCACCCCAGGGAGGCGGGACGGCGGCAAGCGCGCCCAGCCTTCCCCGAGCCGCGCGCGTCGCCATCGGATGCGGACTCACGCTGTTGTTCCTCCTCGTCAGCGCGCTGTCACTTGCGCTCGGCACGCGGGCGATCCCGCTCGGCGACGTCGCGAGCTTCATGCTCGGCCAGGCCGATCCCGAGAGCTTTACGGCGCGCGTGCTCATGCAGCGCGTGCCCCGCACGCTGTTCTCGCTGCTGGCCGGCGCTGCACTCGGCGTGTCGGGCCTGCTCATGCAGTCCGTGACGCGCAACCCCATCGCCGACCCCTCCATCCTTGGCGTCAACTCGGGAGCGGCGCTCGCCGTCGTATGCGGCATCGCGTTCGCCCATATCACGACGACGGGCCAGTACATGGCGTTCGCGATGGCAGGCGGAGCCGTCACGGCGCTGCTCGTCTACGGCGTGGGCTCGGCCGGCTCGGGGGGTGCGACGCCGCTCAAGCTCGCGCTGTCCGGAACCGCCGTGTCCGTGGCCCTGTCGAGCCTCGTCAGCATCGTCATCATGCCGCGCAACAACGTCATGGACCAGTTCCGCTTCTGGCAGATCGGCAGCGTCGGCGGCTCGACATGGGACGAGATCCTCGGCTTTCTGCCCGCACTCGTCATCGGAGTCGCCGTTGCGCTCATCATGGCGCCATCACTCGAGGTGCTTGCGCTCGGCGACGACGCTGCCGTGGGCCTGGGCGCGCGTCCCGGCCTCATCCGCATGGTCGCCTCTGCAGCAGCTGTGCTCCTGTGCGCCGGCGTCACGGCACTCGCCGGCCCCATCGGCTTCGTCGGCCTCATGGTGCCCCATGCCGTACGACTCGTGTGGCGCTCGGCGAGCCTGCGAACGGTAACGCTGCTCTCCGCAGGCGTCGGTGCGCTGCTGCTCACGGTGTCCGACGTCATCGGCCGCGTCATCGGCGGTTCGGGCGAGGTCGAGGTCGGCATCGTCACGGCCGTCATCGGCGCGCCGGTCTTCATCATCATCGCCATCCGCGCCAGCGGGGCGTCCACCGGCGTCGAGGAGGCGAAGTAGCCATGGCAGACAGCACATCCATCACCGACGCCGACCTGGCCCCACTGCGCGAGAGCATGGCCCGGGGGCGCCGACGCCTCGCCGTTCTGTGCGGGGTGCTCGCGCTCATCGTCTGCGGGCTCGTCGCCGCTGTTCTGACGATCGGCAACACGCTGTACTCCCCCGCCCTCGTGTGGTCCGTCCTGACCGGCGCACAGGTCGAAGACGCGACGTATGCCATCTGGGAGGTACGCCTACCGCGCCTGCTTGCTGGTCTGCTCGTGGGCTTTGCGTTCGGCGTCGCCGGCAACACGTTCCAGACGATGCTGCGCAACCCCCTGGCCAGCCCCGACGTCATCGGCATCACGTCCGGCGCCAGCACGGCGGCCGTGTTCTGCATTCTCGTGCTGGGCTGGGGGCCGAGCCAGGCCTCCCCTGTCGCCATCGCAGCGAGCCTGCTACTGGCGGCGGCGATCTACGGGCTGTCGACCATCCGCGGGTTTTCGAGCGGCAAGCTCATCCTCGTCGGCCTGGGCGTGCAGGCGCTCACGAAGGCGCTGACGTCGTACCTGCTGCTCAAGGCCGCCGCCTACGACGTGCCGGCCGCGCTGCGCTGGCTGTCGGGCAGCCTGAACGGCGTCGCGCTCAACGACGTGCCTCTGCTCGTGCTCGTTATCCCGCTCGCCGTGGTCGTCGTGTGCCTCGGACGCCGGCTACGCGTACTCGAACTTGGCGACGAAACAGCCACGATGTTGGGCGTGCGCCCCAACGTGACGCGCGCGGCGCTCATCGTGTGCTCCGTGGTCATGATCGCCCTGGGCACGGCCGTCACCGGGCCCATCGCGTGCGTGACGTTCCTCGCCGGGCCCATCGCCACCCGGTTGCTCGGCCAGCAGGGCTCGGCAAGCATCCCCGCCGGGCTCGTCGGCGTCATCCTCGTGCTCGCGGCCGATGTCATCGGCCAGAACTTCCTGGGCACGCGCTTCCCCGTCGGCGTCGTCACCGGCCTGCTCGGCACGCCGTACCTGCTGTACCTGCTGGTTTCCATGAACAAGAAGGGCTCGATGTGATGAACGCGACACAGACAGCACGCGACGTAGCTCCGGCCCAGGGCGCGCGCGGACACGCTCAAACGCTCTCGGCGACGGGCCTGACAACCGGGTATGAGACGCGCACCATCATCAAGGACATGGACATCCGCATCCCCGACGGCAAGATATCCGTCATCATCGGCGGTAACGGGTGCGGCAAGTCAACGCTGCTCAAGACGCTCGCGCGCCTGCTCAAGCCGAGCGCGGGCCAGGTGCTCATCGACGGGCAGGCCATCGCGACCATACCGACGAAGAAGGTGGCGCAGAGGCTCGGCCTGCTGCCGCAGAGCTCTCTGGTACCCGATGGCATCCGTGTGAGCGACCTCGTGGCGCGCGGCCGATTCCCCTATCAGAGTTTCATGAAGGGCCTGCAGCGCGAAGACTACGAGGCAGTACACGAGGCCATGGAGCTCATGGGCATCCTCGAGCTCATGGACCGGCCTGTCGACGCGCTCTCGGGCGGACAGCGGCAGCGCGTGTGGATCGCCATGGCTCTGGCGCAGCAGACCGACATCCTGCTGCTCGACGAGCCCACGACGTATCTGGACATCGCCTATCAGGTGGAGATCCTCGACCTGCTGTGCGATCTCAACCGCCAGCGCGGCACGACCATCGCGATGGTGTTGCACGACATCAACCTCTCGGCGCGCTACGCCGACTACATGTTCGCGCTCAAACAGGGGACGCTGCTCTACGAAGGGACGCCACGCGAAGTCGTGACCGCCGAGACGATGCGCGTCATCTTCGACCTGGACTGCGCCGTCATCGACGACCCGGTGTCCGGCACGCCCCTCATCGTGCCGCGCGGAAGGCACCACCGCGTCGACGCGTAGGGTTTCGGATGCGAACAGCGCCGCCTGCCCTCCGCGTGAAAACGGTAGGCAGGCGGCGCAGCGATGCTGGTACCGGCGTCGAGCGTGTCGGCTTCGCCCCCCGGCGCCGGGCTTTTCTTTTGGCGACTTACGTCCGTACGTCGATGCCCTCGGGTGTAAGCCGCACCCATGTATTAGCTGCACCCTGCCCCATCCGCAGGCTGACATTGGCTATTTTGGGCATTTGACTTGCACGTCAGCGGCGCCTGTTTCTTACGCACGAAAAAGGGGAGGCAACCTTTTGGCTGCCTCCCCCCAGCATCAACTTTATGAAGTGTGCTTGGCTTAGAGCTTGTGAACGTTGGAAGCCTGGAGCTTGCCGTTCTGGCCGGTCGTGATGTCGAACTCGACCTTCTGGCCCTCGTCCAGGGTCTTGAAGCCGTCCATCTGAATCTCGGAGAAGTGGACGAACAGATCGTCGCCGTCCTCACGAGAGATGAAGCCGTAGCCCTTGTCCGGATTGAACCACTTAACAGTACCCTGAGCCATTTCTTGCCTTTCTTTCTTACCCCGAAGGGCAAACCAAGCACGCACCTCGACAAAGGCTTGTGCAACACTGCGTGGCCGTGTTAGCCGCACGCCGGATATCATACCCGCCGCCATCCCCCGTTTCATCGAGACCGTAAAACTTTTTTTTGATTTCCTCAACTTGGGCGACGCTTGCGAAAAT
Organism: Coriobacteriia bacterium; assembly: GCA_018368455.1. NCBI lineage: Bacteria > Bacillati > Actinomycetota > Coriobacteriia > Coriobacteriia bacterium. Next base: position 180,356 of record JAGZEG010000004.1, on the reverse strand, counting down.
GACGCGACGCACACAGCCCGCCCGCACGCAAGGCGCCCGCGGCGGGTATAAGGCGCGCACGGGACCAAGCCGGCCCATATCCCCTGTACCGTGCGACAGCATGTGCCCGCCACATGCGCAACCTGGGGAGGCCGACATGTCCCTGACAGCATCCTGCACTCACTCTGACCGCGCCACTTCTCCCGTCTGTCTCGCGGGGTTCTCCGCCCTGGAATACTGGCGGTGCGCCGAGCGGCCCCGCGCACAGCATCGCATGCCCGACTACCCAGACGAGCTGCTTTTCGGCACGCCCGACGCCCGCCAGCTGCGCCTGCTCGACGACCGCTGGAAGCAGGTACTCCGCTGCCCGGTGGAGGTACTCGTTCTCGATCGGAGCCACCGAGGAAGCTCACCTCTACTCCACTATCGATATTGCGGCCTCGGCCTACCGGGCGGCGCAGTGGTAAGGGGCATCGGCGAGACCCTCGTCTGTTCACCGGAGCTTTGCTTCCTACAGCTCGCCAGCCAGCTGACCCTGGAGGAGCTCGTTCATCTTGGATTCGAGTTGTGCGGGACATACGCGCCTCCGCGCTCAGGGACTACGAGGCTCGTCGAGCGATCCGCGCCACTGAGCAGCCTCGAAAGCATCGCGGCTCTGCTGGACCATATGCCGCGGGCACGCGGTATAGCGCGGGCTCGCCGCGCCCTGGCTCACGTCATGGAGTCGAGCGCGTCTCCAATGGAAAGCATCCAGGCCCTGCTGTTTTGCATGCCCCGACGACTCGGAGGAATTGGCATCCCTCATGCGCGCTTGAATTGCGCCGTAGAGTTCGATGAAGAGGCTCGGAAGATTTCCGGGGGAAGGGCGCGCGCCGTCTGCGACATGCTGTGGCCGGGGCTTGCCGTGGAGTATGAAGGCCGCGCCTTTCATGAGGGAGAGATGAATCTTCGGAGAGATCGTGCCCGCTCTAATGCCCTGGCACACATGGGGATTCGGACAATCTCGGTCTATGACGAGCACATCCGCAGCATCGCAAAGACCTGGGAAATTGGAGCAGAGATAGCACGCGCCGTGGGGTTTAGGCTGCGGCCTCGATGCTATGACGAGACACAGCCCTGTCTGCAGCTGAGACGCTCGATTCTGCGGAGCCCCTCGGGGACAGCGGAACCACTGTGGCCAGGACACCGCGGCGAAAGGCCCCTGCTGGCGGAGGTCCTGGGCGAGTGCTAGGGGAAAACCGCCCTCCGCACCCAGACTCTGGGCAAAGTATGACCCCACAGGGGACGACGAGTGCCCCAATGGCAAGAAAGGGCCAGAATGCGGTAATTTCAAATGTGGGCTGGCAAGTATGGGGCCTAGTGCGGTGGACAAGCAAGAAAATCGGGCTTCCCGGACCATCAACGGGTCCCGTCCTGGACACTCGTATCCCAGGAAGCTGGGGTTTTGTCGGATGGCTCCGAGCACGGTACCAAACCATCACCGCACTAGCGTCCATTCTTGCCAGTGCGCGTTCCGGTTTACCGCACTAGGCGGCTTTCTTGCCAAACGGGCGTGTCTTCGACGCCTCGCGTGCCACGGGTTGATGCAAGCATGGGATCCGGCTGGGGCGGAGCTCCGCCCCAGCCGGGTCGCCACGAACTAGACGGCCTCCGTGCGCAGGATGCTAACGAGATCGGCCTCGCGCACGCGACGCTGGGCGAGAGCCCCGGCGGCGAGCGTCACGAGTAACACGACCGCGAGCGCAGGCAGCACGCCCCATGGCAGCACAAACTGAGCGCCGGCAACCGTACGCGACAGCGACACCCAGAACAGCAGGGACACGACCATCGCGATCGGCACGGCCCACAGCGCCACGCGCCCCGTATGCAGCAGGCACTCGCACACGAGCTCGCCGCGCATACCCCGTCTCGTCAGGCCGCAGCTGCGCAGCATGGCGAGCTCTCGCTGCCGCAGTACAACGCTCGTGTACATCGCGTTGAACGTCCCCGTCAGAGCGATGAGCGTCACGATGGCCGCAAACGACCACAGGAAGACCTGCGCCATCAGGTTGTTCGCCGTCGACATCGCCTCGGCTGCCGCCCGGTTGTACAGCCGCACCGGAGAGAGGCCGACATCCTGCAGCACGCCCGTGAGGGAGGCCTGCGCCTGCGCGTCGTCTGCCGCCCGAAACCACACGCTCCATGAGCGCGCGGGAAAGAGCGGGGCGTTGGCGGCGTCAGCGACATGCGGCGCCACGGTTTGGGCAGCCGAGAGAGGCAGGAGAAACGTAGGCTCCTCGGGCACGCCAACCCACCAGGGAACGTCCTCGCAGAGCGCGCCCACCTCAAAGCCGATGGGAACAACCAGTCCGTCAACCGGCATGTCGGAGAGACGCTGCGCCTCGTCAGAGAGATCAGGCGGCAGTACACCCGAAGAAGCGCTCGCCAGCACTTCCTCATTGACGCCCACATATGCCGCCACCGCAAAAGCCGCGCGCGCGAATGGAGCCACCGTGCTGTAGTGCGTGCCGTCGTTAAGGCGCATGCGATTCACGGCGACGGCACGAGGGTGTTCGGCGTCCATGAGCTCGTTCGCCGACAGTCCCCGCTCCTCAAGCCAGGCGCGATAGGCGTTATCGTCGACGAACTGGACAGTGGAGCTCGCACGGCCTTCGGGCATCGCGGCGAGGTAATCCGAGTTGAACGCGTCGGCAGGCGTCGCACCGTCACTGACGCGCACGGGCATCCCGGTCAGGCTCAGGGCATATGTGCTGTCGTCGACGCCCGCGGCCCGGCCGAGACGGCGGGCGATGACCTGCGGCGTGAGGTCGGCGTCGTCCGAGTCGATGTTGGATTCGCTAAACGAGTAGCGCAGGTCGTAGCCATCGCCGAACTCATCCGACGCAGATGGCGTCACGGCTCCGAGAAACGAGCCGGAGTACGCGCCGACGAGCAGCGCCGTCACAACGAGCGTGACGCCCGTGACGAGCGATACCGTGACCGCGCGACGGGGGCGGGCGTCGCGTCGGAAGCTGCGAGCCGCAAGCAGACCGCTCACGCCGAACAGCCGTCCCATGACGCGCCCGCTCCCCTGCACGCGGGCAGGTACCCGCACGTCGGAGGCCGAACGGATGGCATCGACGGCCGTCATGCGAGAGGCTCGCCGGGCTGGACCCCATGCGGAGAGCAACGTCGTGACGAGTGCCAGCACGAGGGCGATGATAGCCATGACCGGAGAGAGCGCCACGTGGAACGCGACGCTCTCGGCTCCGTCCGACAGCGCGCCCACGATGGTGCCACGCGCCGCCGTCAGCACAGCCGCGGCTCCGGCATATCCGACAACGATGCCAAAAGGAGCGGCGATGAGGTCGATCACAAGCGCCTCGCGCAGCACGAGGCCGCGCAGCTGGCGCGGGGTGGCACCCACGGAGCTCAGCAGCCCGAACTGCCGCGTGCGTTGTGTGACGGACACAGCGAACGCGTTGCGAATGAGCAGCGTAGACGCCACGACGACCACGGCGCACACCACGATCGCAAAGCCGAGCATCGTGAGGTAGATGCCGCGATCGAGCGAGAACGACGTGACGCTGTTGACGTTGTGGTTTTCGTACAACAGTGCGTGGGAGCCAGATGGCGCGCCCTTTTCGCCGGCATGCACGATCTGGGCGAGGACGGCCACCGACGCCGTGGGATCGGTGACGCCAACCCACAGCTGATAGGCAGAGGGGGCATCTCCGGCGTCCTGCAACAGCGGATCGGAGGCAACCGTCAGGGCAGGATAGCCCGCCTCGAACGACCCGGGTATGCCCGCCGCATACGTCAGCGCGGCGTTGTCCGCGTAGAAGCCCACGACCGTGAACGTGCGATCAACGGTATCGACAAGCGTCTCGTCCAGCGACGCGCCGCGATCGGCCTGACGCGCCTGATCGGCCCAGCCCAAAAGCGCTCCGTCCGAAGCGCGTCGCACGCCCACCTGCAGCGTAAGCTCGTCGCCAAGCCGCGCCTCGATGACGCCGCTGTCGACGAGCGCCTGCGGCAGCACGATCTCGCCGACATCCTGGGGCATCCTGCCAGACGTGAGGTGCAAGGCCGTCAGATACTCGAGCGCCGAGACGTCTCCGACATCGGGAGACATACCGCTCACGTGCAGGTACGGCGTGAGCGTCGTGCTCGTGTCGATTCGCGCGTACCCCTCGTCGGAAAGCCATGCCACCCGGGTGACGCCCGGCGTCTGTGCGGCACGGGCCACGGCGTCGCGCGAGACGCCGGAAGCCGCGGCGTTGTACGCGCCCGACGTCGCGCGAGCCACGTCGCCGACGTAGAGGTAGACGCTCTGGGCAGAGACGCCCACGGCGAGAAACAAAGCGCAGGCCAACGCGATGCCCACGATCGTCACGACGGTGCGCACACGGTTCTTAGCCAGGCTGCGCCACGTAAAGGCCAACAGCACGCTCCGACGACGCGCGTGCGGCTCGAGGGCGGCCATCTAGCGCACCCGCTCGTCGCTGGCGATGCGGCCGTCGGCGATGCTGATGACGCGGTCAGCCTGTAGCGCGATGTTTTGGTCGTGCGTCACCATGATGAGCGTCTGGCCGAGCTCCTTGTTCGAGCGACGCAGCAGGGCCACGATCTCCGCGGAGTTCTTCGAGTCGAGGTTGCCCGTCGGCTCGTCGGCCAGGACGATGGAAGGGTTGTTCGCCAGCGCACGCCCGATGCTCACGCGCTGCTGCTGGCCACCGGACAGCTGGTTGGGCAGGCTGTGCTCACGTCCCGTAAGACCGAGCGTCTCGATGAGCCGGGCGATGGCGGCGTCGTCAGGCGTGCGGCCGTCCAGCAAGATGGGCAGCTCGATGTTCTCGAGCACGTCAAGCACGGGCACGAGGTTGAAGAACTGGTAGACGATACCGACCTCGCGGCGACGGAATATGGCAAGCCGCTCGTCGTCGCGCGAGAACACGTCCTCGCCGTTGACGTAGACGGAACCCGACGTCGGCCGGTCGACAGCACCGAGAATGTGCAGCAGCGTCGACTTGCCCGACCCGGACGCGCCGACAATGGCGACGAACTCGCCGCGCTCGACAGACAGGCTCACGCCGTCGAGCGAGCGCACCTGCGAGACGCCTTGCCCATAGACCCTCGTAACGTTTTCGGCCCGCAGTATCTCCATGGGGCGATCCTTTCTCGTGCGTAGTGGCGTCGCTCCGAAGGGCAGCAACACCCTGGCGTGCATCGTCTCACAGGCTACGCAAACAACGCTCGGTGCAAGTGACAGGCGACACGACAGGCTCGTGACAGATGCGTCACGGAGGCTTCGGAGTGCACCCTACAGGCAGACGCGCTGCGTGACGCAGGCAGCGTCCGCCACAACCGGATCGTGCGTCACGACGACGACCGTCTTGCCGGCCTCGTTGAGCTCGCTCAGCACGCCGAGCACAACGTCGCGGTTGGCGGCGTCGAGGTTGCCCGTCGGCTCGTCGGCAAACACGTAGGACGGATCCTTGCACACGAGGCGCGCGAGGGCGACGCGCTGTTGCTCGCCACCGGAGAGCTGGTAGACGCGCTTGGGAAGCGTCACGTCGGCGTCGAGCCCCACCTGGGCCAACGCGGCGCGCATCGTCGCGAGCCGCTCGGAGCGCCCTCGCACATCAGAGCGGTAGGCAAGCGCCACGTCGAGGTTGGAGCGCACGGTCTCATCCTCCATGAGCGCGAAGTCCTGGAAGAGAAAGCCTGCCTGGCGCCGGTGAAACAGCAGAGCCGGTCGGCCGGGTCGCAGAGGCACGCCGTCAACGAGAACAGTGCCGGCGTCGGGCCGCTCGAGGCCGCCCATCACGTTGAGCAGCGTCGTCTTGCCCGCACCTGAGGGCCCTGTGATCGTCAGGAACGCGCCGTCCTCCACAGACAGGCAGAGATCATCGAGGACCGTTCGATCGCCGAAGCGCTTCGTAACACCGGAAAGCTGCAGCATGAGAACCTCCTTGATACATAGGTAGGTGGGCGGAGAGGAAGCAAAGATCCCTTCCGCCGGCGTTGGCAAGCGCTCGAAAACGCAGACGCGACTATCCCTCGCCCTTGAGCGCGAGAGCCACCTGAGCGCGCTGGGCCAGCCAGCAGCACGCCAGCGTCACGAGTAGGTCGGCCGCAGGCAGCGCTAGCCGCACGCCGAGCGCGACATCTCCCGGCCACGCAAGCGCCAGCGCCGCCGTCAGCGTCACGGACAGCGCGACCATCGGACCCGCCACGCGCGCCATCGGCCATCCGTGCAGCCGGCGCACCATCACCTGCCTGCGGTGCTGGACGTACCAGCACGTCGCGAACAGGTAGACGCACAGCACGGCACCCCCGACGAGCAGGCCCTCGCACAGCAGACCGAGCACGAGCTGTTGGCGCACCCGCGCGAGCTCGTCGGCGCGCTGGTCGTAGACGGAATCCACCGTGTTGAGCATGTCCTGAGCGTCGAAGCGCTCCGCCGTCTCGCGCAGCGGCGCCGTCGGGTCGTAGGGGTCGGCCTCGAAGTAGCACGACGACGTCATCCATGCGTAGTAGAAGCTCACGTCAGCCTCGTGGTCGTCCACGACGACAAGCGGGTCAACGATACGGTTGCCCGTGTCGGCAGCGACGGCAGAGTGGTACGTAAACCAGCCCATGCCGTCAGGCACGTAGATGATGTTGACGCGCAGATCGTCTTGCGTGATGTCCAGAGGCTCCTCGCCGGCAGACTCGGCGTAGATGCCCTGAACCGTCACCTTCATGAAGTAGAAGTCCTCGAGGAACAGTTGGCGAATCTCATCCTCGTGCTCGCGCAGGCTCTCCGGGACGAGGACGGTACGCGTGAGTCCGGACTCATCGCGGGAGAGCAGCTCACGCACGTCGGTGCCGTTGACGTCGGCGACAGGCCACTTCTCCAGGTAGTTCTCGTTTACGGTGATAGAGCGGCCGTACGGGGACCACCAGGGATCCTGGCTATAGCTGTCGGGCCCCGTGTTCACCTCCCACAGCTGCCGCCCGTCGTACATGTTCGAGAAGTTCGTCACGTACGCGAGCACAAGCCCCCGCTCATCGCGCAGCGCCTGGTAGGTGGCGTCGACTTTTCGCTCGTAGACCCGCTGCGTCGCCCAGTCGCCCGAGTGCTCGGCAGCGGACTGCCCAGCATCTTTCACCGCGACGTGATATGTGTCGGCCACGCGGTTCCAGGCGTCGTTAGCGGCATCGGCCTTCCTCAGCGTCTCGAGCTGGCCCGATATCTGGACAACGCCCACGAGCACAACGGCGAGCACCGCATATTTGAGCACGAACTGCAAGGCCGTCAGCGTGGCAAACGGTCGCTTGCCCGCGATGACGCGCGCCACGCCGTAGCGAGCATTCTGGATGGCGGTCGTCAGCGCAAGCACAAGCAGGGCGAGCGCGAGCAGCCCCAACGAGCAGGTGAGGTCGACGAGCAGAAAGGCCGGAAGTGCAGGTAGGCTCTGCAAGGCAACGCCAACGACGACAGCGGCGCCCACGGCACACGCAACCCACGACGCCGCGACGCACGGAGCAAGGCGGGCGGCGTGCCACGCGAGGATGCGCACCAGGCCGTTGCCCTCGAGCCGAAGGATGGCGACGTCGCGCGCGTCCCGAATGGCGTAGCGCACGCAGGCAAACACCGTGAGGAAGGCGAGCAGGGCCGCCGCCCCGGCAAAGATCGGATTCATGAACAGCCAGGCAAGCAGAATGTCAGAGCCAGATGGCACGACGACAACGCCGCCGCCCCCGAAGGAGGAGCCGGAACCCCCGGATTCCCCGGCCCCAACGGGCACGGGGCTCTGCCCGTCCAGACGGGAGGCGGGGCCCACATGGGTGCGCAGGTAGGCGAGAATCTCCTCGACCTTCATCGGGTCAGTCGTTCGCAGATGCAGCTCGCCAAGGTAGGAGTCGCGGTGCTCGAGCGTGTCCAGCGGGTGGATGAGGACTTGCTGCTGGGGCGCGAAGAGCTCAAAGCGGCCGACCTGCAGGTCCGAGCCTGTATCGGAACTCGCAACGTACGCGTCGCTCTCCTGGTCTCCGGGAGGAAACGCCCCCTCCACGAGCCTCACCCGTCCGCCAAGCGTCATGTCGCTCGCATAGACGTCGGTGATCCGAGCGCTTGACGAGACGACGCGCTCGACGTCGACGCCAAACTGCTCGGGAATGGCCTCGACCCACTGGCGGACGCTCGTTCCGTTGAGCACGTCGGCACGTCCCGTCAGCAGGACGGGCGTCACGCCTTGGTACGTGAGGTCTGTAACGGCCGTGCTCGACCAGGAAACGCCGAAGCACGTCAGCACGACGGCGGTGACACAGGCGAACAGGGTGGCGAGAATCCTTTTCATGGCTATGCCTCCCGCACGGGCCCGCGGCCTTAAGCGCACCCCTTGCGGGAGCACGCCCACGACACCCGGCAAACCGGGTCAGCGAGCCAATCCAACACGTTCGGCTTTCAGCCTAGCGGTGTTAGCGTTGTCGCAGGTGACAGGGGGACACGGCCGCGGTGACGGATCCGTCACGAACGGCAGGCTTGTAAGAGATTCGACGGCCCGCTACACCACAATGTGGGGAAACGTCAACTCGAAGCGAGCACCACCGTGGATTCCGTTGCTAGCCGTCAGCGTACCGCCCTGGGCCGTGACGAGCGTGCGCGCCAGCGCCAACCCGATGCCGGCCGAACCGGGCGCCGAGCCCTCCCCCTTGTAGAAGCGCTCGAAGACGTGTGGCAGATCGGCTGCCGAGATGCCCGGGCCCGTGTCGCTCACGACGATGCGCGTCGCCAGGGCGCCGCGCGACGCCTCGACGCGCAGAACGCCGCCGGCGGGCGTGTGCTCCATGCAGTTTTTCAGGATGTTGGCGAGCGCCTCGCGGCTCCACCCTGGATCGCCCTCGAACACCTCATCGCCGCTAGCGAGGTGCGCCTCGAACGTCTGGTCTTTGAGCTCGAGCGCGATGCGCAGCGGCTCGACGGCCTCCCGCACGAGATCGGCAACGCGAACAGGCTCGCACGCCACGCGCAGAGCCTTCGCGTCGGCCCGGGCCAGCAGGAGCAGCGTCGTCGCCAGCCAACTGAGGTGGTCGACCTGGGAACGCAGGTCGCGCGTAAGCCGGCAGCGGCGATCCTCGCCGATGTCGGGGCGGCCGAGCAACTCGAGCGTCAGCGCTATGGCGGCCAGCGGCGTGCGCAGCTGGTGGGAGATGTCGGCAAGCGAGTCGGCGAGAGCATCGCGCTCGACCTGGAGGCCCGTTGCCTGGTCGCGTAGGCGCGCCGCCATCTTTTGGAGCTCGTTTTCGAGCACGGCAAGCTCACCCTCGCCGTATGCACCGAACGGCTGTGTCGTCATCGGGTCGCGCAGCACAAGGTCGACGCGCTCGGCGAGACCGGCGATGCGCCGGCGACGAACGTGATCCGCCCCGACGAACGCGACACCCACGAGCACGCAACTCGCGGCGCACACGAGGCCCGCCACGGCGCCGGCGCGAACCGATATGCCCGCAAAGCCGCTCAGCATCCGCGTCAGCACGCCAGTCGCCACACCGCCAAGCACACCGACCGCCAGAGCGCACGCGCCGACAAGCACCAGCTGCCGAGTCGTGCTCCCTCCCGACAGCCGCTCGACGGCGCGGCCCCACAAAGCCGTCGGGTGTCCGACAGCGCCCTCGCTCACAGCTGCACCTCGCCCGTCGCCGAGCCCTCCCCCGCCACGCGATAACCGATGCCGCGCACCGTCGTGATGAGGCGCGGGCTGCTCGGGTCGTCCTCGATCTTGTCGCGCAGGCGCTTCACGTAGACCGTCAGCGTGTTGTCCTCGACGTACTCGCCGGCAGCGTCCCAGATGGCATCAGCGAGCTGGGCGCGGCTCAGGATGGCTCCGGGCGCGTTCATGAACGTGAGAAGCAGGCGATATTCAAGCGCCGAGAGAAACAGCTCACGTCCCGCCTTCGTCGCGACGCCGCGCGCTGTGTCCAAACGCACGTCACCCAGCGACAGCACGGCCTGCTGGCGACCGCTGCGACGCAGTACGCTGCGGATGCGGCTCACGAGTTCGCGCGGCCGAAACGGCTTGCTCACGTAGTCGTCAGCACCCATGTCGAGGCCTGCCACCGTCGAGAACTCGTCGTTGGCCGCCGTGAGGAATATGACAGGCACACCGCCGTCGGGCCGCGCCTTGGCCGCCGCGCACACCGCAAAGCCCGTACCCTGGGCAAGTCCTATGTCGACAAGCGCCACGTCAAAGCGCTCCGCCGCGAGCAACGACAGCGCCCCGTCCTGCGTGGACGTCGAGCGCACGAAGAAGCCCTCGCCGCCGAGAAACCCCGTGAGCCGGGCAACAAGCGTGGGGTCATCCTCGACGAGGAGCAGACGCGCAGGGGCAGATGAAGGCATGGCAGGTGACAGGGGCATGAAAGCGCTCGCTTTCGACAAGGCGCAGGGAGCGGAGGGCCACCATCCATTGTAAGCCGCCCCACATCGCCATGAGACCGTCCGCGCGACTATGACGCCTTCGTCACTCGCTGTGGACTGCCCCTACGCCGCAAACAGCTTGCGCAGCTCGGCGACGAGGCGCTCGTGCATGAACACGACGAGGGCGAGCAGCAGCACGCAGGCAACGAGGGCACTCACGTACGCCAGGATGTCCCACGTCGTCAGGCCCGTCGCCACGAGAGCCAGCGGGCAGATGCCCAGAACGACGTCGAACAGCAGGTATTTGGCGTAGCCCGATACGAACGTCCCTCGGAACACGCAGACGAGCACCGCGTCGAACACGAGCGCCAGCAGACAGATGCTCGGTATGACGTACGTCGTCACGACGAGGTTGCCCGTCAGCGCAAACCAGACGAAGGCGAGCAGCAGCAAGATGAGGAAGTAGCGCACGACGAGCCGCAGGAAGTCGGGCGTGTGCATGAGCATGTGGCGCACGAACGCATAGTTAACGAGCAGCGCAACGCACCCCGTTGCCACGATGCCGCCCGGCAGGTGCAGCATCAGGCCGAGGAAGATGAGCGCGAGCACACCGAGCCCCGTCACGAACGCAAGCACTCGCAGCGCCATGGCCCCGGAACGACGCACCTGATTGCGCGGAAACGGCGCGCGACTCGGCTCGCCGGAGAGGCGCGCTTGGCACAGCGGGCAAAGGTCGAGGTCGCCTGCCACGTCGATACCGCACTTGTCGCAGCGTCTCATCGCCGCGCCCCCTTTCCCTGCGCCGTCCCACGGCGCTCCCCCATGCGGCGCACGGACAGCTCGAACTGCGTCTCGACGCGATCCTGCGCCAGGTCCTCGCGCGTGCGGTTGACGTTGAGCCGCGCGGGCACGCCCCGGGCCGTGAACGTCCGCGCGAAGTTCTTCACGACGTTGGGGTTGGAGAACACCGTGGAGACACCGATGCTCAGGTCGTCGCCAAACGAGCACAGCGTCACGTTGAGCCCCCGCGTCGACGTCAGGATGTTGATGTCGCGCACGTAGGGCGTCAAGCGCTCGTCCAGCCGGATGACGCCGAGGTTCGAGACCGTCGTCGTTGTCTGACCGGCGACCATGTGGTCAGCGAGCGCGAGCACGGCGTCCTTGAGCACGAGCGGGGCAAAGCGCAGCAGCGGGTTCTTCTCGAGCGCGACCATGGCGTTCATCCTGAGCTTGAGCTGCTCGGGGTCGATGACGCCCTTGAGCTGGGCGTGCACGATGCGCGCGACCTCTTCGAGGCCCGCGTCGGGATCGTGCGCCGGCACCCACGACACGTAGGCGAGGCCAAAGAAGTTCTTCGCCGTGACCGAGGGAAAGAACTGGCGCAGGTCAACGGGGACGTCGAGCACGATCGCCTTGCCGCGATCGCGCTGGGCCATCTCGTCGCGAATGGCGACCATGAGCGCCGCGATGACGAGCGACGTCAGGCTCACGCCCAGGCCGCGGGCCAAGCTCAGAACCGGCTTCACGCTCAGGTGCAGCTCGAAGAACGTGGGGTCGGCCGTGTCACGCCAGCCCGTGAGGTGATAGGCGCGTGGCGGCTTGGAGCTGCCGGCCGCCCGCCGGTCGAAGTACTTGTCGAAGCTATCCTCGGCCTTCTGCGCGTCGGAGCCATCGTACTCCTCGCTCACGCCCTCCACGTCGTAGCGCCGCTGGATGTAGGCGCTGAGCAGGGCCTTGAAGAACGACAGGCTGCCCCGACCGTCCGAGACGATGTGCGACACCTCGAAGTTGATGCGCGGCCCGTAGTAGCTCACGCGGAACAGCACGCTGCGCGCGTTGGCATGTAGGCCGTAGCAGATGGGCAGGATCTCAGCCTCGACGAGCGGCGTGGTGGACGCCTGCTGCAGATAGTGCCAGAAAAAGCCGCTGCGCAGGCAGACGTTAAAGCTCGGAAACAGCTCGACCGTCGCGTCGAGAGCTTGTTGTAGCACGGCCGGGTCCACGTCGTCGGCGAGCGTCGCGGCGTAGCGGAAAACCGTCTGCGTCGTGCTGCCCGCCTGGGAGGCGTAGAACTTGCCTACATTGTCGAGTCGGTACCACTGATCTCGAGCCACGACGGGTCCTCTTCCGATTGCACGAGCTCGTCACCGTCAAGGAAGTGCCGCATGATGCGATACGTGTCTTTGACGATGTCGAGCACAGACGGGTAGAGAAGATACCCATGAACGGCATCGAGTACACGGTAGCACGACACGTCGGCACCAGCCTGCGCAAGACGAGCGGCGTAGGCCTCGCCCTCGTCGCGCAACGGGCAATATTCGGCCGTCATGACGAGCGTGCGAGGCTGACCCGAGAGGTCAGGGGCAAGCAACGGCGCAAAATAGGGGTTCTTGCGGTCGCGGGGATCAGAGGCGTACAGGTCCATGTACCCCTCGACCTCCTCGGACGTCAGCAGGTAGTCGTGGCCGTTGTCGCGCACAGAGTCGAAGCGCGACGTCGGCGTGTGATCGTCGTAGGTGGCGGGGTAGAGCAGCATCTGGGGACGTGGCTCGAACTCGCCGCGGTCACGCGCCATGAGCGAGACAACAGCCGCGAGGTTGCCGCCTGCGCTGTCGCCGAACAGCGTGACATGGGCAGGGTCGACGTCGGGGAGCAGCTCGCCGGAGAGCAACTGGCGCATGGCGGCATAGCAGTCCTCGGGAGCCGTCGGGAAGCGGTGCTCGGGGGCGCGGCGATAGTCGACGGCAACGACGCGCCGCTCGAGCATGACGGCCGTGCGGGCGCAGGCGTCGGAGTAGAAGTCGACATCGCCGTTGACCCAGCCGCCGCCGTGGAAGAACAGAATCGTGCCGCGGAAGTCTTCACTGACCTGGAGCCCCTCGGCAAACGAGAAGTCTATGTCACGTGGCGTGAACACGCGCAGCGGGATGTCGTAACCGTCGTCGGCGTGCGCCGTAATGTCGCTCGTGGAGCAGCGCAGGTTGGGCAGACCCATGCCCGAGGCGACGTCCTCCATGACGCGTTGGGCTTTGTAGCTCTTGCGGATGTCGGCCTTGAGCCGCGAGGCCGCCTTGAACGCGGCGAGTACCGCCTTGTTGATAGCCATGGGGTCAGGGCCTCCTCTTGGGGTCGATGCGGGGATGCGGGGCCACAGTACCCCGTCTGCCTCTCGTATACCCCAAAAGACGAGCCAATGTTATCGACGCCCCCGGCTTGTTATGCCACCAAAATGAGCGGCGCAACTCAGCCCACCAGTATCCCAGCCTCCAAAATCGGAAGGCCGCCCCAGCTCAGACGAGTTTTTCGTCCATGCCGAGGCGACCTTTACGAAGCCTTTTTCGCGAGCCTTACTCGCCCGCAATGAACTTGACGGCCTGACGGGCCTCAGTCATCGTGCGACCGCAGGCAAGGCCCGGGAACAGCTCGGGATACACGCCCGAGAAGAAGCTGCCCGAGCAGTCGCCCGCCGCGTACAGGCCCTCGATGACCTGGTTCTGCGTGTCCTTGACCTGCATGTGCTCGTTGATCTTGAGGCCGTCGCCCGTGCACAGGATCGTGCCGCCGCACGTCACGCCGTAGAACGGCGGCGTCTTGAGCGTCGAGAGGCGGTAGTCCTCCTTGCCGAAGTCCTCGTCCACGCCGCTCTCGGCCATCTCGTTGTAGCGCTCGACCGTCGCCAGGAACGTGTCGACGGGCACGTTCAGACCCTCTGCCAGCTCCTCGAGCGTGTCGGCCTTCACGAGTGTGCCCTCGGCAGCCATCTGGTCGAACGTGCCGCCCTCGTCCATGAACATGTCGCGCATGATGATCGTGAGGCTCGCGCAGCCCAGCTTGTCGAACTTGACGACGTCATCCTTGAAGTTGGCGTCCCACACCGTCTTCCACGTGCCGTACGTCTGCTGGCTCGAGCAGTACACGTTCCAGTCGTAGGGGCCGCTCTCGTTCATGAAGCGCTCGCCCTCGGCGTTGACGCGCAGGAACGGCTGGGACGCCGGGTTGAACTGCCCCTCATGCGGGAACTTCCAGCCGCCCGTCTCCTCGTCGCGCACAAAGCCGCACGGCGTGCCGGGCTCGGTGACGCCGCGGTCCCAGATCATGCCCGTAGGCTCGACGTCCTTCTCGGCGCCGACCCACATGGCCGCCTTGATGCCCATGCCCGTGTCGAACACCCAGCCACCCTGGGCCGTCGTGCAACGAACGAGCATCGGGTTGAGCGCCTCGAGCATCTCGTAGTTGCCCGCGTAGCCACCAGTCGTGAGCAGCACGTTCTTGGCGTTGATCTGGACGTAGCCGTCGGGCGTACTGAAGATGGCGCCCGTCACGGGGCCGTCGCCGTCGCGCACGAGCTTGGCGAGGTCGTACTGGTAGTTGATGGCGTGGCCCGTCTGAGAGATGTAGTCCTCAAGCAGCTCGTTGCGCGACTTGTCCTTGTACTGCTCCGGCTGGTCCTCGCGGGCGTTGAAGTTGTGCTGCGTCGGCGCGCAGAAGTAGTGGCAGCCGCCGGCGCCCTGCTCGTTGCCCGTGTTCGTCTCGAAGTAAACGTCGAAGCCGTAGCCGTCCATGAGCGCGACGAGCCAGTCGCTCATCTCGGCCGAGTTGTCGAGCCAGTTCTTGATGACCTTCTGGTTCACCTTGCCGTTGGCGTAGCGCGTGAGCTCGTTGAGCATGAACAGCGGGTCAGCCTGCTTGCCGGCCTCGACGCACTGCGTGGAGTTGCAGACGCCGTACCAGTTGCGCGTCGTGCCGAGCACGGCCGTCTTCTCGCAGAGCTCGAAGTTCAGACCGAGGTCAGAGGCGGTGGCGGCGGCGACCATGCCGGCGTTGCCCGCACCGATGATGAGCAGGTCCGTCTCCTTCGTCTCGACGATGTCAGCCTCGGCGATCTCGGGCGCCGTGCCGAGCCAGTCGATGTCAGCCATGTGCTCGACGCCCCACGTGGGCGGCTCGTGCGTCTGCGAGTAGGAGGCACTCTCCTCGGCAGGGGCAGCCTTCTCGTCCTTGGCGGCAGAGCCTTCGGCAGCCATGGCGGAGGCAACGCCGGTAGCGGCAAGGGCGGAGGCGGCCGTGGCGCCGGCGACGAACGAGCGACGGGTGAGTTCCATGGATGAGCTTCCTTTCGTGAGAGGAAATCCGAGTGAGGGGATCGAAGCGAAGGTAGAACGCACCGCTCCCCTCGTGCGCTTTGTGACGCTACTCCCCCGTGCCGTCCCGCGGAGTCACCCCTGGAGGGGTATCTGTTGAAATCGCAGGTCAATGCGGTTACACTGTCTGCGAACGCAGCGAATGAGGCACCGTGATGGCAAGATGGGCGAAAGGGGGCACCATGGCACGCGGCTCCGAGATGGGCACCGAACAAGCGGGCGCCGCGCATGCGGCCTCCCCTGTGTGTCTCGCTGTCATCTACGCGGTCGCGCTTGCCTGCGACACAGCCCAGACCTGGTTGCTCAACAACGCGATCTTCCCGGTGACGAGCGAGGTGTTCCCCCTGGCGCGCGAGATCCAGACGCTCGCCGGCATCGCGGTGGGGGTCTTCGTGTTGCTCGCTGCCATGCGCCTGCCCCGCCTGCTCCGCCCGATGCCCCTGCTGCTCGGCAGCCTTATCCTGACGGCAGCCTCCTCCGTCGTCCTCGTCCTCGCACCGGACTACGCCGCCGCCGTGACAGCGGGGCTCGTGGGGCGCGCGGTCGGCCAGAGCTTTCCGTTTTACCTCATTGGCTTGGCCTATGCCCAGCTTGGACCCTCGCGGCTCAGCGCGGCGAGCATCGCCGGCGCCCTGCTGGTCGAGACGCTCATCACGAGCGTGCTGCCCGCACCAGGTTACGTCGCCGGCGTCTGGCTCAGCCTCGCCCTGTGCGCGATCTGCGCGGCCCTTCTGTGGCGATCGGGCGTGCCGCTGCTTGCAAACCTTTCCCAGACGCAAGGTGCCGAGCTGCGCGCTCTGGCAAGCCCCCGCTCGTTTCTCTCGCCGTTTCACCAGGTATACGTGCTCTCGTTTATATTCTCCGTCGCGTTTGGGTTCGCGCTCGCACTGCGCATCTCCCTGTTCACGCCCGCGGCAAGCAACGTGCAGATCGTCGTCGTGGCGCTCGTCGTCATCTGGTTCTTGCTGCCGTGGAAGGGCCGGGCACGTGAGGATGCGCTTTTCGCCGTTGCCGCCTTGCTTGTCGTGGCCGGGTTCCTACTCGCCCCGCTCGAGTCGCTGCCGAACGGTGCGTTGTCGAATGGCCTGCTTTACGCCGGCAACACGTGCTTTCGCATCCTGTTGTGGATCGTTTTAGCAGCGCTGTGCTCCCGCAACATCGGCGGTTCGCTGCTCGTGCTCGCCTGCGGAGCCATCGCGTCATCAGCCGGCACGTTCGTGGGCGCCGACCTGGGGCACCTGTGCAACGCGTTGCTCTCCGCCGTGCCGGAGGCCGCAGCGCTCGTGAGCGGCAGCGCCGTGCTGGGTCTGTTCGCCTACGTGCTGCTCGGCCTGCGTGGGTTCTCGTTCGCCGAGACCATCCGTGACGTAGAGCCCGAGAGCGAGCCCGATGTCGCCGAGGCCTCGACCCCCTCGCGCGACGAGCTCATCGACGCTGCCTGCGACAAGCTGACGGCTCGTTGCGGCCTGACAGAACGCGAGCGCGAGGTGCTCGGCATGCTCGCGCGCGGCCATAACGGCTACCACATCCGCGACGAGCTCACGCTGTCGTACAACACAGTGAAGACACACGTCAAACGCATCTATCGCAAGCTCGACGTCCACAGCCAGCAGGAGCTCATCGATCTCGTGGACGCTGGGACGCGCGAGGCCGCATAGGTAGGCGCAGCCAACCATAGCCTACTCGCGCGTGCCCCACTCGAGGCCGAGCAGCTCGTAGAGCTCCTCGCGGCTGTGGATGCCCATCTTCTCGTAGATGTGGCGCGTGTGGGCTTTGAGCGTACCCGGAGCAATCGAGAGGCTCTGGGCGATGGTGGCGGGGTCGCGTCGCAGCGCCCACGCATTGAGGACCTCCGCCTCGCGCGACGTCAGACCGTAGGCGCGCACAAGCTCGTTGCAGCGCTCGGCGAGGTCGTCTGCTGCCTGGGCAGCATCGTCGAGAGTGCCTCCGCTCAGCACCTTGATGCCCCAGCGCGCCTCGAGCTCGCGCTCGGAGAACAGCAGGAAGAACGAGGCGACGAGCGCCAGGCACGTCAAGACGGTCACGACGAGGCTCGCCGAGAAAGCGTCCGGCGCCAGCCTGCCAACAACACCTGACGTCGCATTGCCGAGCACGATGAATATCTGCATCGCCTGGTTTGCGGCGAGCAGCGGCACGATGGCGACGCCCGTGCGCTGACTCATGTCGTAGAACAGCACCCCGATACTCAGCGTCATGAGCGTGTAGCCGATGGAGACGAGGTAGGACGACACGACGCCGCCGAACAGGCCCTCTGTCGGCACGAGCAACAGGCCGCAGAGCATGACGGGCAGGGGAAGGCGGCAGAGACGTGCGACGTCGATGCGGTCGGAGAAGAAGTACGTCGCCACAAAGACGACCGCCATGGCGAGTCCCGTCGAGAACGACGCGTGCTGGCCCGCTCCAACAGCCGCCAGCGTCGACTGGCGTAGACCATAGGCGAACGAGAACACAGCGACGAGCGCGATGAGCTTCCACGGGAAGGCAAAGCGCGGATAGCCGGCACGCTGGCGCTCGGAGGGCGCAAGCGTCGCGAGGGCGGCACGGGAAAGCCCGACGGCGAGGAAGGGCATGACGGCAAGCACGAACGCAAGACGAGGCGCGTCACAGGCCTGGACGACCCACGTGAGTGCGCTGCTCAGCACGCGAGAGCCCGCCATGTAGAGCACGATGCGCAGCAGGCTGACGCCGACGAACACCTCTCCGTTGAGCAACAGGTACGCTCCATAGGCCGCACCGCCCGCCACGCTGAGCACAACGCAGACCCACGTCGGCAGCTCCACCCACAGCCCCGCGGAAAACACCAGGGACACGGCGAGCATGGCAGCGAGCGTCGCAGCCCACGCCCCGCGGCGCGCCGCCAGCGGAACGAGTTTGCGCGCAAGCAAGGCGATGGCGAACGAGATGGCAAAGAACCCCAGGTCGAAGATTGCGTGGGGCCAGGGAGTGATCGCTCCCCCTCCCCTGGTGACAGCCCCGGGGTCAACGAACACGAGCGTCAGCCACGTACGGGCGAACGCCGTACCAAAAAACGCAAGCGACACGGGCCCGGCAGGCAGCCGGACGTGGGACGGGCGTGATATGTCAGCCGCAGCGTTCATATCGCCATTGTAAGACGGTGCCGCCACCCCACAGGAGATGACAGCACCGTTTTGGCAAGAGAGTTTTGCGCTAGTCAGCAACATCATCAGCCGCGGTCTGCTCACAGGGTGGCGCTTTTTTCGTTTATGCGAGGTCTTGCAAAACCGGAGCCTGGAAATGGGCGCTATTGGCGGCAGTGCAAGGTTTGCGTGGCTCTCCGGAGCGCCCGAATTGGGGCGACACATCAGGTGCGGGACGCCTACCTGCGGTTTCCACAAACAACGGTGTTCTACAAAGCAGCAGCGACTCCCGCAAACCTCGCACAGCCGGCATTTGTGCCCAATTTTAGAGCGCCGTTTTACAAGACCTCGCACAACCGCAAATCGCGCCACACTGGGCGAGCACGCACCTCGCCCAGCAAACCCCTCATCCCCACAACGCTTCAGATACAAGCCAGAGCGAGGGGCCGCGTATGACATGCGTGAGCCCCGCTCCGACGCAGCAGATGGAGTGCTGTGGTTGCCGCAACAAGCAGTCCTGTAGCTGCCGTAGTGCGCCGGATACGAGGCGGGGCCGGGCGCCGCGTATTGACATACGCAAGCCCGATCCCAACGAAATGGCAGCACGCCACAGGCACATCTCACCTGGAGTTTCACAGTGCCCCAGATGCAAGGCGCCCGGCGGCGTAGCGTACTAGACGCTACGTAAGCCGCCGGGCAACGCCGCAGATGGAGTGCTGTCGCTGCCACGCGGCGGTGCCTCTGTAGCTGCCGTAGTGCGCCGAATACGAGGCGGGGCCGGGCGCCGCGTATTGCATACGCAAGCCCGACCCCAACGAAGTAGGCGGTGTGCTACGGTCTGCTACAGGGAGGCTACGTAGGCGCCGAGGACATACCCCGACGTCACGGCACGGCCGATGGAGAGGCCCTCGATGTTCATCGGGTAGTCCACGCCGCCGAAGAACTGGCCCGCGGCGTTACCGGCAGCGTACAGGCCGGTGATGGGCTGCATGTCGATGTTGAGGCACTGGCCGTTGCCATCGCACATGAGGCCGGAGAGGATGGCGGGCACGCCGTTGGAGCCACGGGGCACGGCGTAGTAGGGAGCGCCGTCGATCGGCACGAGGTAGCGGGCATCCTTGCCGAAGTCCTCGTCGGCGCCCTTCTCGCACAGCTCGTTGTAGCGGTCGATCTGCTCCTTGAGCGTGGCCGCGTCCATGTGCTCAGTGCCCCACTCGTTCTCATCGATGTAGGAGTTGATGGCGTCGGCCAGGCCCTCGATCGTGTCAGCGGAGAGCCACTTGCTGGAGTCGACGTCGCGGTAGGCGTTGTGCGTCGAGATCTCGTAGGGGTTGACCTCGCTCCACTCGTCGATGTAGTCAGCCCAGTTCGACGGCACGATCGACCAGATCTTGGCGGCGTTGGAGTTCGTGAAGCCGGTCTGGGCGATGTACTTGCGGCCGTAGTTGTTGAGATAGCCCATGCGGCCGCCGCAGTTCTCGTCCATGAAGCGGTGGCCCGTCGTGTCGAGGAAGAGGAACGGCATCTCGAGGCGCACCGGGGAGCCCTCGCCGTGGATCATCTTCGTGTGCGTCGGCGGCACGAGCACGGCGCCGGCCCACATGCCCATGGCGTAGCCGCTGCCGTCGCGCAGCATGACGCTGTCGTTGAAGCCGCGCACGTCGGGGCAGTAGTACTCGCGCATCTCCTTGTTGCCCGAGTAGTCGCCCGTGCACATGATGACGCCCTTCTTGGCGGTGAAGAGCAGGTGGTTGCCGTCGGCGTCCTGGCCGATGACACCGGTCACGGCGCCGTCCTCGGCGACCTGGAGCTGGACGGCGGGCGTGTTGAAGAAGAACTCGGCGCCAGCCTCGGCTTCGGCCTGGCAGATGATCTGCGCAGCGTCGTTGTGCGCGCCCTTGCAATGGAAGTACGTGTTGGCGTGCAGGTAGATGTCGTAGCCGTTGTACGTCAGCGTCGTGTCGTACGCCTGGGACTCGACGCCGCCCTTCGCGGCCTCATCAGCCCACCAGTTCAGAGCCTCGAACGAGTTCTCAGCCCACGAGCGCACAAGGTCGAGGTTCGAGCGGTAGTCGCTCTTCCAGTTGATGAACGAAACGCACGCGGCAACGCCGGCCGGGCTCGTCTGCGTCGTGTCAACGGAGGCGGCCATGTTGCCCGTCGTGAAAGCCGTGTCGGTGTTCTGCAGGCAGGCGACCGTAGCACCGGCCTCGAGCGCCGTGTGGACGGCGGACAGACCAGCCTCGCCGGCACCGACAACCACGACGTCATACTCGTACGTCTGGGCGAACTCGGTGATGGGCTCGGGCTTCACGAGGAAGCTCGGAACCATGGGGTTGCTCGCGGCCTCCTCAGCGGCAACAGCGTGCGTCAGCGGCATGGCGCTGACAGCGAGGCTCGCGGCGGCGACGCCAGCGGCACCCTTCACGAGCGAGCGACGATCGATGTTCTGGTCGGCGATGGAGTGGGCGGTCATGCGTGATCCTTCTTCCTCGTGGTGGGCGGCGCCTGCGCACTCCCGCAATGGGACGTGCCTGCGCCGCGCTGTCTCAACGCGTCGAGGCCGTACGATGCCGCATGACGCCCCAGAGAGCATCTACCGGGCGGTGTATCTGTATAACCCGGGCATAAACCACACCTCTGAGCTGGTGCGATGCCGTTTTGTTTTCTGTCAAGGAGCCAGGGGGTAAACCGGAGCGCAATGCCTACGCCCGACCGTTCAGCAACTGGATGAGCTCTTCGCGCGTCCCGACGCCAAGCTTGCGATAGAGGTTGCGCACATGCGTGTAGACCGTGCTTTCCGAGATGAGCAGCGTCTTAGCGACGTAGACAGAGCTGTGACCGCGTCCAACAAAGCCCAGCACTTCCGTCTCGCGTGGCGAGAGCCCCGCCTGAGCAGCAAGGCGCGCGATGCGCTCGTCAAGCGACTCCCCGCGCGCGCCCTGCACAGCATCCGTGTCCACCATGAGGCGCCACGACTTGAGACAGCCGCTCAATAGCAGCCAGCACCCATACGCTGCCGTGAGGATGATGAGCACGAGCGCGTTGTTGTCGATGAGGTCGGCCACCTGCGCGCCCAGGAATATGCCGAGGATGCCCGTCCCGCAGAACACCGCGACGAGCGCCGCAACCATGCCTGACCGCGAGAATTCGCCCGCGTTCGCCGTGGCTGCGGCAACCGCAACGCCTACGCAGCTCACCATCGAGTAGAACACGTAAATGGCAGCCAACCCAACCTCGTGCACGAGACTGTCAACCGGGAAGGAGCACAGCACGAGCGCCAGCGCGACGCAGGCAGGCAGAAGCACCTGGTAGAGCAGGGAGAACAACGGTCGCCGCCCCGCATGACCCCACGCAATCGCCACGGCAAGCAGCAAGGCGTCAGCCACGAGCATGCCAAGGTGCTGGGCGTCGACGACCTCGCCGAAAAGGAAAGCCGGCTGCACGCCCATCGCAAACGACGAGATTGCCATGCCAAGCAGCGGCACGCCCATAACCGAGAGAAACGCCGATGCGGCAGCGCGATATGGGTGGGCGGACGGAGCTGATTCTCCAGGTGCGCCCTCCTCAACAGCCTGAGGATGCAGCGACGCGCGGGGGCCGCCCGTCGTCCCACGTGCCAGACCCAGCGCCGGCCAGGCAACGCCAGCGACCACGAGTGCCATGAAGGCGAGCAGCGACCACGGGGCACCGAGTGCCGTCAGCGCCATGTTGCACAGGGCCGAGATCGCAAACGCCAGAGCAAGCATCTGGAGGCATCGACGCAGGTCAAACCCGCGCAGACAGTCCACCCACGCGGTGCACACCGGCACGAGTGCGCCCGCGGCGACAACGGAGGCGGCCGTCGCCACCGGAGCGCCCCAACCCGGCTGGAGCAACAGTAGCGCGGCAAACGTCAGCTCGCCCACGCCGTACAGCACAAAAGACGCCAGACCAACGCCCCGCGTGGCGACCGCTCGGCGAAGCCCCGGAACAAGCGCGACGAGCAGGGCCACAAGGAACGTGGCCAGCAGCAGTGGCTCCGCAAAGTGGCTCGTGAGCTCCGTCGTGTCGGAACCGTGCAACGCCATCATGTTCGGCGAGTAGATGAGCAGCGTCGTGAGAAACGCCGTCAGCGACACAAATCGCAGCGCTCGTCCCATCGTTTTCTGCATGGCCTCGTCGCCCCCGTCGTCCGGCATCGTGCATCCCTCTGCCAAAAACATCCCCACAATTCTATCGCGCTCGATCGCATTCTCCTCGGATGTGGGTGGCCGGTGGCCGCATGGGATCAAGACGTCGCGAAGGGATCTCATGAAAGCTCGATCTGCATCACGGGACAATCCATCATCGCAGGTCATCGTGTCAATACCCACAGACTCGCGGAAACCTTGAGGGTGTCTCGGAACGCGCCTACCCCACGCTCAGCACCTTCCGCGATGGTACGTTGTGGACACGCAGCCATATCGTGGGGATCGTTCGCAGGCGTCGAGGCCCACACAGCCCCGCGCCCTCACACAACCGTACCCACTCGAAAGGATGACCCATGGAACTCACCCGCAGGAACTTCGTCAAGACCGCCGGTGCCGCCGCTTCTGCCGTCGCGCTGGCTGGCGTTGCTTCCACCGCCCTCGCCGCCGAGGGCCCCGCACCCGCCGGCGCCGCCCCCGCCACCTCTGCCGTCGGTGACGCCGCCGAGCAAACCGACTGGCACATCGCCCCCGAGGAGGTCACGGAGTTCGCCCAGGAGATCGAGTGCGACGCCGTCGTCTGCGGCCACGGCTTCGCCGGCATCACCGCCTGCCGTGAGCTTGCCGAGGAGGGCGCCAACGTCTACCTCATCGAGAAGCAGCCCGAGGACACGTTCAACGCCGTCGGCAACGAGTTTGCGTCGCTGAACTCCGACATCCTTAAGGAGCGCGGCGTCGAGGAGATCGACCCGGTCGTCTTCTACCAGAACTTCATGAAGATCACCTCGAACCAGCCGAACCCCGAGCTCGTCATGAAGTTCGCCCAGAACTCCGCCGAGGCCACGAACTGGTACCTCTCCGCGCTGACCGACGAGGACTTCGCCACGATGACGACGGCCTTCTTCCCCAAGACAGCCCATCAGATGGACGAGCTGTCCGGCATCAAGTTCTGGGGCAGCGTCTGCTCGTTCTACGGCGAGTGCAACCAGACGAAGATCCACGGCTACAACCGCGAGCTCGCCAAGGAGGCCGGCGCCACGTTCATGTTCGGCACCGAGGCCTGGTACATCATCATGGAGGACGGTAAGGTTGCCGGCCTCGTCGCCAAGCAAGAGGACGGCTCGTTCGTCAAGTTCACTTGCAAGGCCGTCGTCTGCGCATGCGGTGGCTTCGGTGCCAACCAGCAGATGATGAACGACTTCATGCCCGACATGGCCAACGCCTGCGTCGAGGGCGAGCAGCTCACCTCGATGATGCCGTACAACACGGGCCGTGGCGTGCAGATGGCCTACTGGGCCGGCGCGCACCTCGAGACGACACCCGTGGCCGGCATGAACATGAAGGGGCTGTCCGTCCCCGGCAAGATGAACGTGCTGCCGCAGGCCGTCTGGGTTGACGAGAACGGCAAGCGCTTCTGCAACGAGTACTACCCCGTCTCTGAGCAGCGCGGCTACCAGGCCATCTTCAAGACGCGCAAGACGAAGTTTGCCATCTGCGACGACAACTTCACCGAGTATCGCCAGTACACCATCCCACAGCACGCCGGCTTCTCCGCGACCGACGAGAACATCACCGCGCTGCGCGAGTCGCTCGACACGGCCTACGCCAAGTTCAACGGCACCTATGAGGAGCCCGAGAAAAAGGACGACGGCCCCATGGGCGGCCCGATGACGAGCGCCGAGTTCATCGCCGATGACACGCTCGAGGGTCTGGCCGGTCAGCTCGGCCTGGAAGGCGCAGCCAAGGACGCGTTCCTGCAGCAGATCGCAGACTGGAACCAGTACTGCGCCGACGGCGTCGACCAGCAGTTCGGCCGTGACGAGAAAGTGCTGTTCCCCGTGGACAAGGCACCGTTCTACGCCGTGAAGTTCGACCCGCAGCTCGGCGAGACGATGGTGACGATGGGCGGCATCCTGACCGACGGCCAGCAGCGCGCCGTCGACAAGAACTACGAGCCGATCCCCGGCCTGTACGTCTCGGGCAACGACTGCGGCCGCCGCTTTGGCTACGAGTACGTGACGCCGATCCCCGGCTGCAGCCTGGGCTTCTGCATCACGCTGGGCCGCGAGTGCGGCAAGGAAGTCGCGAAGTACCTCGCTGAGTAGCGGGCGCCAAAACTTCCTCGCAGGATCACCAATCCGGTCCGGGGCACTTCCCCTGTGCTCAAACAGCTTCGCCGCATAGGGCGCGGCTGCAGAACTGCGCCAGGGGAAGTGCCCCGGACCTTCTGTATGCGTCACGGGGTTGGACGCGCGCTGTCGCTCGGAGCTGGAGGGGGGAGCCGTCGCGAGTTTCCCCTACTGCCTGCTCTTGCGTGTTACACTCGATAATAGACATGTGTCTGTCAGCGTATATGGGTGTGCAAGATCGTGAATGTGCCCACGAAGGCAGGGGGCTCGCCATGGAGGAGAAGCGCAGCGATCGACGGGCGGCTTACACACGCGCAGCCATCCGCAACGCCTTCTTCGAGATCATGCGAGAAAAGGGCTTCGCAAAAATGTCTGTCGCCGACATCTGCAAGCGAGCAGACATAAGTCGCGGGACGTTTTACCTGCACTACGAGGACAAATTCGCTCTGCTGAACACCCTCATAGACGCCGCACTCGACGCCGCTCCCCTCGTTAGCGAAAAACCGTCCGCCATGTGCCAGCGAGCCCCGTCGACCGAAGACGACCTGCTGCTGTACCAAGACCCCGCCACGTCTCCCTGGGTCGCCCAGCGCATCATCGATCGGAGTACCCCCGAGGTCGTCCCCACCATCATGAAAGCGACGGGGCTCTCCGAGCAGGACGCGAGCATCCTATTCGCCCACATAGTTCACGGCAATCTTGCAGTGAACCAGCACTTGGGATGGAAGGGCGACGCCCGCTTTTTAGATGTCCAGACCCTGCTCGCCCGCTTTATTGACGGAGGGCTCTCCTCGCTGCGGAACATCAACGGGCAACAGGAGAGCTAATACGCCCCCAAAGCCTCATCCGCATCGGGCTTAATCAACACTTTTAGCAATCCGTCTTTTGCTGAACGGATCGCCCCATCTGCACATTGCCTTTTGGTCATCATGCGCGCATCTTAAAAATGTCATGCGTATGTCACTAAAGTTGTGCATTTTCTACTTGATGATCACGAAAGAGGCGGCACCATGAACATTGCCAGAAAAGCGATGACGATCGTGGCGGCGGCATCGTTCGCCGGCGCTGCAGCGCTTATCGCATGCCATCCTGCCTATAGCCAAGCGCAGGAGCAAGCAGATTCTCCCAGCAACATCTCCGCCAGCCTGCCAAGCGAAGCTGCACAGTACACCGCCGAGGACTATGCCGACATCTTCCCCGACGAGGTAGGCTCTTTCATGTCAGGAACCAGCCAGGCGGAAGATGAGGACAACGGCTATGTGCACTCGCACGCCACGCTGGCAGAGCACGTCGAGCCCATGCTGCCGCAGCCGACCTCGTCCATGGCGTGCATCGCCTGCAAATCGACCGACTTCAACGCACTTTACGCACAAGAGGGCAAGCAGGCGTTTGCCACCGATGCGACCAACTACGTCGGCAACGGCAAGTACTGGGACTGCGGCATATGCCATGAGGGCACACCGGGCGGCACGCTTCATCCGAACCTTGCGTTTTACCAGCTCATCGGCAAGACGACCCTGAGCCAGGTCAGCACGGAGGAGGCCGTGTGCGGCCAGTGCCATAACGCCGTTGGGCGCTATGGTCGCTCGTGGCTAGCGGATTACGAAGGCGATATCGCGAGCATCGACCCCTATCGCTACGGTTTCGATCCCGACTCGCTCAAGCAGGCCTTCCTTGAAGACGGCGTGCAAGCGACCCACGAGGAGGACACGGGCGCGGACGTGTTCATCACGCAGCACCCCGACATCGAGATCTTCCAGGGCAGCGTGCACGAAAAGCTGGGGCTCACCTGCGTGAGCTGCCACATGCCCACGAAAACGAACGAGGACGGTCAGGAGTACACCTCGCACGACGCGTCATCCACGCCGCTCGAGAACGAGGAGGCCCTGGAGTTCTGCCTCACCTGCCACAAGGACCAGGGCGTCGATAACACCGATGAGATGCGTACCTTCATCGAGACGGCCGAGGCCGATCTTGGCGAGAAGGAACAGGTTGTCCAGGATAAGATTGCCCAGGCCCAGCAACTGCTGGCCAAAGCTACCAGCGAGGGCGGTATAGACGAGGAGACGCTGGAGCAAGCGCGCGAGCAATACGCGACCGCCAAGTGGTACAACGTGTATGCCCACGGATCGGCCGAGAAGCCGGGACAGAAAGTCGCGCACAACCCCGCCGCCGAGCGCTTCTATCAGGAGAAGGCAGCAGATCTTCTCGACCAGGCGATTGCGTCCCTGGATTCGCTCGCCTAGAAAGTTAGACCCAGCCCGGGGCTGTTCCTCTGACTCAGTTTGCCAGCTGCGTGTTTGCGGCGAAGCTGGCTGAGCGCAGGAGAACAGTCCCGGGCCGAAAACATGACGCCTGTGGCCAAAAGGGCCGTCGTGCCGGCAGAGCTACGCCGTCGCGACGGCCTCGAGCTGCTCGTCGGTGAGCTGGGTGCCGTAGAAGATCTGGAAGAAGTCCTGCATGTCCTGGTGCAGCTGGTCGACATAGGCCGCGTCGCCACCGCGCGTCACAAACGCGTTGAGCCAGTCGGTGCCCAGCACGCTGAACCAGCCATCAAAGCCGGCATACCGCAGCGGCGCGATGACGGTGCCGTTCTGGACGGCCTTAAGCGACGCCCAATCAGGGTTGGACATGATAGCGTCGGCGACATTCTGCGTTGCACACACGATGTAGTCGGGATCCCAGCCGATGACCTGCTCGAGGCTCACGTCGATGGACTCGTTGCCCGTGTCCTGCAGCTCGTCGGTAACATTCGTGCAACCGGCATTAACGATGTTGCGCGCAAAGATCGTGTCCTTACCCGGCACCTGCAGCGGCTCGCCGTTCTTGCCACAGTACATGACCGTCGGGCGCTCGTCGGCGGCCAGGTCGGCAACGTCATCAGCGATGCGCTGCGAGGCGGCCTCCCACCAGTCGCACATGGCCTGGGCGTCGGCTTCGTTGTTCAGCACCTCGCCCGCAACCTTGAACGCCTCGAGCACCTTGTCGACCGGCGACTTGGCCAGGCAGACGACCGGGATGTTGATCGTGTTCTGCAGCTCGTCGGCGTTGCCGTCACCATCGAGCGTGAAGATGACGTCGGGAGCGTAGGAGACAAGGGCCTCCTTGTCAGCGCCCTTCATGAAGACATTCGTAACCGGCAGGGCCTTGAGCGTCTCGAGCGTCTGGGCGTCAAAGTTCTGCGAGCTCGTACCCGAGTCAGCGAGATACGCCTTCGAGAACACCGTGTCGACGCAAACGAGCTTGTCGGCGCCGGCGAGGCGCACGACGATCTGACCTGCCTGCGGATGCAGCTCAGCGACGCGGTTGACCTGCGCGGGAACCTCGACCGTACGACCAGCGCAGTCCGTGACCGTCTTCGTGGCGCCGTCCTTGGCGGCGGAAGTAGAAGCGCCCTTGTCAGCTGCCGAGGAAGCTACAGCCTTGGCGTCCTTCTTGGCCGACTCAGCAGCAAAGGCGTGAGCCCCCAGGCCCAGCCCAGCGACGCCGGCAGCAGCAAGCGCGGCGAACGAGCGACGAGAAATGTTCGCGAAAAGCAGGGAAGCCATGTCCAAAACCCTTTCTCAGACACGCGGGGAACGTCCACGCGACGTCCTGCCCGTGGGCACCGTTCCAAAGGGACAGTGCCGATGTACCTAAGAGTAGATACCAAACAACACATCGTTTTCGAGAACTTCCCTACACGACAAAACGACACCGATTCAAAACAAGGACGCCTCCGACGTGGCATATCATGCCGCCCCCTGTCGGGACAGCCATGCGGCATGCCCTGACGGTCAGCTGACAACCGCGAAAGCGAGGCTCCGTATGGCCCACTTCACCCCTGGCATCTGTCTTGCCGGTTGCTCCGCCCTCGAATACTGGCGCACGGCCCCGCTCACTCCCTCGCAGCACGAGTGGGTCATCGATCCCGATGCAGCCCTGCTCGCGCCGCCGAGCCTCGCCCTACTCGACGAGCTTGGCGATCGCTGGAAGTCGACGCTCACCGCCCCGCTCGACCTCTGCGTGCTCAGGCGTTCCGAGCGACGCGTTCTCCCACTTGCTCAGGTCCACCTCTGCATGCCCACCTTGCCCGCACAATCAATCGCACGCGCCGCTCGTGGGCTATACGTCGTCTCACCCGAGCTCTCCTTCTTCCAGATGGCACGTGTGCTCGATCTGTTTGAGCTTACTCAGCTTGGTTTCGAGCTATGCGGAACATATGCTCCCGAGCGAAGGGGCACCACGGGACTCGTCCAAAGAAATCGGGCACTCACCAGCGTCCAGAGCATACGGACCGCGCTAGGCCTCATGCGAGGCGCACGCAACCGGGCTACCGCCCTGCGCGCAATAAACCTCGTACGAGATAACGCCGCCTCCCCCATGGAGAGCGTGTGTGCCATGCTCCTCGGAATGCCACGACGGTTGGGAGGCTTCGGTCTTCCCCCGTTTTCGCTCAACCGGCGCATCGAGTTCGATGACGCCGCACGCAGCATTGCCCATCGTGACCATGCAAAAGCCGATCTGTATTGGGAGTCAGCGCGCGTGGACGTCGAATACGAGGGACGCATATATCACGAAGGCGAGGCGCGCATGGCCTCGGACAAAGCCCGTGCCAATGCCCTGGCACATATGGGGATAACAACGATCTCGCTCTTTGACGAGCACGTACAGAGTGACGCGATGTTCTGCACAATGGCCTGCGATATCGCGCATGCCATCGGCTTTCGGATGAGACCCTTGGATACGAGGGACAGGGAACGCAGGCTCACCTTACGCCGAGCCATTCTGCGTCATTCCGATGGCAGCGCACAACCTCGTTGGGCGGGGATGCGCGAGGGGGAACCCACGCTCGGGGAGGCACTCGAAGAGCACCATCACCGGGACGGGAGAGGGAAATATAGCAGAGAGCCTCGAATCGCTGCGTCCCCGTCATGCGACAGGGCTGCAAGAGTCCATCGGAAGGCCCCCCGCAAGCCATGACCAGCACAAAAACCGGCCCTAGTGCACGACTCTTGGCTGATGCTCGCACAAAACAAGCGTCGAGTGCATGCTTCTTCGGGAAGGAACTGGCAGCAAGCGGCCCGGTCGCTTCTTGCCGCCAGCAAAAGCGCAGGTAGAGGCCTTCCCCTCAAAGGGAACCGTCCCCGTAGCCCCTCTTCTCCACAAAGAAACATGCACTCGACGGTCAAAACGCACATGGCAGGCCAGAGAAACCTGCACTCGAGGCCTTTTCGCGGCAGAAAGCGCAGCAACCTGCGTCTCCGCTACTCCGCGAGCGGCAGCTCCAGACCAGGGCGCACGACGCGCATCATCTGAATGGCCTCGCCAAACAGCATGCCACGGCCGTTGCGCACCGCAAACGCCGTCTTCTCGGGATCGCCCACGACGCTGCCCGCCAGCACGTCAACCCCGTAGGAGAACAGCACCGGCGCGGGCACGACGCTCGGGCCGGTCATGACCGTCAGCGCATTGCGCGACAGCTCGAGCAGACGAGGCAATGTCTTGTTCATCGTCGTCGTGCCCGTGATGAACACCATGTCCTGGGAGGGCAGCACATACTCGCACGCCGGGTCGGGCGTGTCGCTCTGCCCGCAGTTGCGCTCGAGCACCGTAAGCTCATCGCAGCACTCGGCAAGGTCAAGCACATGCGGGAAATGACCGATGACCGTAACCTTCTTGCCGGACATCATCGGGCGGAACTCATGGAACGCTTCGCGCTTGCGCTCGGACGGAGCCAGCTCGCGCTGTTCCTCGTAGACAGCACCCATCGGGTCGAGCAGCTCACGACGGGAGTACCACGCGTTGAGCGCTGCCACACCGAGCGTCGCCTGCTCGAAGTTCCAGCTCTTCGAGAGCTCCGCCACCTCGCGCAGGCTGCGACCGCGCAGATCGCTCGCGCCACGAGAACCGTGACCACCCGACGCGCCACCTCGCATCGTCCACGCCACGCCGCACCCGCACTCGGCGTTCACGTAGCTCCAGTGCAGGCCCATGCCGTAGTCGGTAACGCACGCGTCCTGCGGAACCCCTGCGATGAGCTCGTCGTACAGCGCCCACGGATTGCACTGCGGCTGATCGGTCCCCGTCATTGCGACACCCTTCCCCTTGAATTGTGGCGCCCCACCGGGAGCGCATCCTCTGGCATGGTACCCGCACCGCACGCCTCGCTTACAGCGCGACGCACACCCTTCTCGTGCCGCCGTCCGTCAGCGGCGCCTCCACAACGTCGACCGGGACGCCATAAATGCCGCGCAGCACCGGCCCGGTTATGATCTCGCCCGGCGTTCCGACCCGCTCGACCCGGCCGCCCTTCACGACAACGACCGTGTCGGCGCAGTAGATGGCGTGGTGCGGGTCGTGCGTCACCATGAGCACGCTCGCGCCCTCGCGAGACAGCTCGCGCATCCGCGACAGCACCATGTGCTGGTTGCCGAAGTCAAGGCTCGCCGTGGGCTCGTCCATGACGATGAGCTCGGGCTGCTGCGCCAGCGCCCGCGCGATGAGCACGAGCTGCTGCTGGCCGCCGGACAGCCGCGTGTAGACAGACTGCGCCAGATCCTCGATGCCCAGCAGGCACAGCGCGTCCCAAGCCGCCCGCTTGTCGGCGTGCGACACGGCGGAGAACCGGCCGACGTGAGGCGTGCGCCCCATGAGCACGACGTCGGCCACCTTGAACGGGAACGGCGGCCGGTGTGCCTGCGGGATGTACGCGAGCGCCCGGGCGCGCTGGCGGTCGTCCATCGAGGCGACGGCCACGCCGCGCACGTAGGCGCCGCCACCCAGAGGCCGTAACAGGCCGAGGATCGTCTTGAGCAGCGTCGTCTTGCCGCAGCCGTTCGCACCGATGATGCAGGCAAAGCTTCCAGAGCGCATAGAGAAGTTCGCGCGGTCTATGATCGTTGCTCCGTCGTAGCCGCAGCTCAGATCGCGGACGTCAAGAATGGTGTCCTCCGTCGCATCCATCGGCTACCACCCCTTCATGTTGTGCTTGAAGATGATGACGAAGAACGGCACGCCGATGATCGACGTCAGAATGCCCACCGGTATCTCCAGGCTGAGCAGCATGCGGCACAGGTCGTCGACGAGCAGCAGGTAGCCTGCACCGATAACCATGGACGCAGGAATGAGCGCGCGGTAGTTCGGCCCCACGAGGGCGCGCGCCACATGCGGGATGACGAGGCCGACCCAGCCGACGATGCCCGACACGGCCACGGACACCGACACG
This sequence comes from Coriobacteriia bacterium, assembly GCA_018368455.1. Lineage (NCBI taxonomy): Bacteria > Bacillati > Actinomycetota > Coriobacteriia > Coriobacteriia bacterium. Next base: position 148,225 of record JAGZEG010000004.1, on the reverse strand, counting down.
ATGAGCGTCGCGGCGAATATGACAACGAGCCGGACGCGCGCCACGTTGATGCCGAGGCTCTTGGCCTCCTCCTGGCCGAAGCTCATGGCGTTGAGCTTCCATCGCTCGAGCATGAGCAGGGCAAAGCCGCCGAGCATGGGCAGCGAGATGGCGAACAGGTCGTTCTGGTCGACGCGCGAGAAGCCGCCCATGAGCCAAAACGTGATGGCGGGTAGCTTGTCGTTGGCATCGGCCATGAACTTGACCATGGACACACCCGACTGGAACAGCGTCGAGATGAGGATGCCGCCGAGCACGAGGCCCAGTAGCTCGTCGTAGTGGATGATCTTGTTGAGCCAGATGACGCACGCCACGGCGATCATGCCACCCGCAAACGCCATGAGCTGTACCATCGCACTCGGCATGTTGAGCAGCAGCGCAGCGCATGCTCCCAGGCTCGCGCCCGCGGAGGCGCCGAGCAGATCGGGGGAAACGAGCGGGTTTTTGAACATGCCCTGGTATGCCGCACCGGCAGAGGCGAGGGCGGCGCCGACGAGCATGACAACGAGCACGCGCGGCAGGCGGATGTTGAGCAGCGCCGTCTGCATGCGCGTGTCCACGGCCTCGGGGTTGAACAGCGTGTTCCAAATCGTCGAGACAAGCTCGACGGGCGTAATGGGATACTTGCCGACGGCGAACGAACCCACCGCGATGGCAAGCAGGCCGAGCGGGATAGCGATCTTCAACCACAGCGCGACAGGCCGGTCGATGTTGCGCTCGGCGAGATCATCGGCACTGGGCGTATCGAACGCCGACGCCATCGAACGCTCGTCGGGGGCGTCGCTCCCCCGCGCCTCGTCTGAGTTGCTCACGGATATCCCTCCCCTAACTCCCTCCCTGCGAATTGACTATTTTAAAGCCAGGTGACCTAATTTTGCAGACAAATTGACATTGTCAGGTACCTTATCAATTCTGTTTCAACTTCACGTTCTATCCATTTCCAACAGTGCATGTTAGGATGGACACGCACTGTCCACAAGGAGCACTGTTCCATGTAATGGGAGGGATGAGCATGAAGGCTCAAGCACGTGCGCTGCCCAGGCTGCTCGCCGTCGTCCTGACGGTCGCGCTTGCCCTGGCCGCCTTCGCTTCGTCGGCAGGGGTCGCCCACGCCGCCGAGGGCGATCGCACCATCACCGATGACGCCGGACGCGAGGTCACGATCCCCAGCGTCGAGTCGCTCGAGAAGATCTACTTCACGAGCCCCATCGGCCAGATCTTCTGCTTCACGCTAGCGCCCGAGCTGTGCGCCGGCACGACGATGGACTTCACGGAGCAGGAGCTCGCCAACCTGCCCGAGGGCACGGACAAGCTGCCGAACCTCGGCACGCTGTCCGGCGGCGGCGAGCTAAACCCCGAGGCCATCCTCGCCGAGGGCATCCAGCTCATCTTCTCGATCACCTCAGTCGAGCCCGGCGAGTCCGACGCCTCGTTCGCTGACGACCTGCAGAACCAGACCGGCATCCCGGTCGTCGTCCTCAATGGCTCGTTCGACACGACGGCCGCCTGCTACGAGTCGCTCGGCGAGCTGCTCGGCAAGCAGGACGAGGCCAAGGCCATGGCTGACTACTGCACGAAGGTCGCCGAGGACGTCGCCGCGGCCGTGGCGAGCGTTCCCGAGGACGAGCGCGTGAGCGTGTACTACGCCGAGGGCCCCGACGGCCTGCAGACCGAGCCTACGTCCTCGACGCACGCCCTGGTCTTCAAGCTGGCCGGTGCCGAGAACGTCGCCAAAGATCTCGAGGCCGAGGGCGGCAAGGGCCGCACGGCCGTCTCGCTTGAGCAGGTTCTGGCCTGGAACCCCGACGTCATCGTCTCCTGGGACGACCAGCGCTTTGAGGGTGGCGCCGACGAGCTCATCCGCACCGACCCCAACTGGTCTGAGATCAAGGCCGTGAAGGACGGTCGCGTCTACACGATGGTTCAGACCCCGTTCTCCTGGCTTGACCGCCCGCCGGCAGTCAACCGCTTCATCGGCCTGCAGTGGCTGACGAACCTTCTGTATCCCGAGGCCTACGACATCGACATCGTGGCCACGACGCAGGAGTTCTACAGCATGTTCTATCACCGCGACCTCACGGAGGAGCAGGTTATCGAGCTCCTGGGCAACAGCTACACGCCCGCTGACGGCGAGGCAGCCGCGTCCAGCGTCGCTGACGAGAAGCAGGCCGCGTAGCCCCACGGCACCACAGCGCGATAAGCATCGCCTCCGCACAGCAAAGCCCCGCCTGCTGGACGCATCCAACAGGCGGGGCTTTTTGTACGCACGCGTCAATGACCTAGCGCGGCCACTCCGAGCTGACGCCGGCGAGGTGCTCGGCTGCCGTCACCGTGTTGAGCATGAGCATGGCACGCGTCATGGGGCCGACGCCGCCGGGCACCGGCGTGATGGCACCGGCGATGGGCTCCACAGCGTCAAAGTCCACGTCACCGCAGAGCTTGCCCGCCTCGTCGCGGTTCATTCCCACATCGATGACGACGGCACCCGGAGCCATCCAGTCGGCTTGCACGAGCTTGGCATGGCCGATAGCCGAGACGACGATGTCGGCCTGGTGGCTCGTCTCCACCTTGTTGGGCGTGCGCGAGTGGCAGATCGTCACCGTGGCGTCCGCCTCCATGAGCATGAGCGCCATGGGCTTGCCGACGATCGTCGAGCGGCCGAGCACGACAGCGCGCTTCCCCGCCGGGTCGATGTCGTACTCGCGCAGCAGGCGCATAACGCCCGCCGGCGTGCATGGACGCGGACCGGGAAGGCCGCGCATGAGGCGGCCGAGGTTGACCGGGTGGAAGCCGTCGACATCCTTCTCGGGCGAGATGCGCGCGATAGCCGCCTCAGCGTCAAGGTGGGCAGGCAGGGGCATCTGCACGAGTATGCCGCTAACGCGCGGGTCGGCATTGAGCTTGGCGAGCAGGTCGTCGAGCTCGGCCTGCGTCGCCGTGGCGGGCAGGTCGTAGTCAAACGCCGAGATGCCGCACTGTGCGCAATCGCGGCGCTTGTTGCGCACGTAGACCGAGCTTGCCGGGTCATCGCCCACAAGCACGACAGCCAGGCCACAGGGATGTCCCGCGGCGGCAAGCCGCTCCACGCGTCCCGCCGCCTCGGCCAGCACTTTCGCGGCAACAGCCTTGCCGTCTATCAGGACCGCCATAGAAAGCCCTCCTTCATACCAGAAAGTCCGAAGGCGACGCTCGAGCGCATTGTCCGCCACATGCGGGAGAGACCATAGTCGCCTCGCCCACCCCGTGCCAGACGCGCCCGGGCATCGCCCCCGGAGTCGTGTTGTGCGCGAGCAAAAAACCTTAGAACAGGCCCGTGATCTTCCCCGTCTCGTCGACGTCGATAGCCTCGGCAGCCGGGACCTTCGGCAGACCGGGCATCGTCATGACATCGCCGGTCAGAGCAACAACAAAGCCAGCACCGGCCGAGACCTTGACCTCGCGAACCGTCATGCGGAACCCACGCGGCGCGCCGAGTAGGTTCGGATCGTCCGAGAAGCTGTACTGTGTCTTTGCGATGCACACCGGCAGGTTACCGTAGCCGAACTCATGCAGCGTCGCAACCTGCTTCTTGGCGGCAGGCGTGAAGTCGACGCCATCGGCATGGTAGACACGCGTGGCCACGGCCTCGATAGCGTCCTCGATGCCGGTGCCGTCGGGATAGCTGTACGTCAGCTGGCTCGGCTGCTCCACGAGACGCAGCACCTCCTCGGCCAGCTTGATGCCGCCCTCGCCGCCCTTGGCCCACACCTCGGACAGCACGGCGTTCACGCCCTTGGCACGGCACTGCTCCTCGATGAGGGCGAGCTCGGCCTCCGTGTCCGTGGGGTGACGGTTGATGGCCACGACGACGGGCATGCCAAAGACCTGCGTCATGTTCTCGACGTGCTGCAGCAGGTTGGGAAGGCCGCGCTCCAGCGCCTCGAGGTTCTCGGCATCGAGCTCCTTCTTCGGAACTCCGCCGTTCATCTTGAGAGCGCGCGCCGTCGCGACGATAACGACGGCGTTGGGCGACAGGCCGGCCATGCGGCACTTGATGTCGCAGAACTTCTCCGCGCCCAGGTCGGCACCAAAGCCGGCCTCCGTGATGGCGATGTCGCCCAAAGCCATGGCCATGCGCGTCGCCATAACAGAGTTGCAGCCATGCGCGATGTTGGCGAACGGGCCGCAGTGGACGAAAGCCGGCGTGCCCTCGAGCGTCTGCACGAGGTTGGGCTTGAGCGCGTCCTTGAGCAGGGCGGCCATGGCGCCCGTCGCCTTGAGGTCGCCCGCCGTGACAGGCTTGCCGGCATAGGAGTAGCCCACGACGATACGCGCGAGGCGCTCTTTGAGGTCAGGGATGTCACGTGCCAGGCAGAGCACAGCCATGATCTCGGACGCGACCGTGATGTCGAAGCCGTCCTCGCGCGGCGTGCCGTTGGCCTTGCCGCCCAGGCCGTCCACGACGTGGCGCAGCTGGCGATCGTTCATGTCGACGACGCGCTTCCACGTGACGCGGCGCGGGTCGATTCCCAGGACATTGCCCTGCTGGATGTGGTTGTCGAGCATGGCAGCCAGCAGATTGTTCGCGGCGCCGATGGCGTGGAAGTCACCCGTAAAGTGCAGGTTGATGTCCTCCATAGGGATGACCTGGGCATAGCCGCCGCCCGCAGCGCCGCCCTTCACGCCGAACACCGGGCCCAGCGACGGCTCGCGCAGGGCTACGACGACGTTCTTCCCCAGGCGCTTCATGGCGTCGGCGAGACCGATGGTCGTCGTGGTCTTGCCCTCGCCGGCAGGCGTGGGGTTGATAGCCGTGACCAGGACGAGCTTGCCAGGCGTGTGCTGCTGCTCGCGCAACAGGTTGTAGTCGACCTTCGCCTTCGTCGAGCCATAGCGCTCGAGGTACTTCTCGTCGATGCCCAGCGGGGCAGCGACCTCAGCGATGTCGCGCGGCGTGACGGACTGGGCGATCTCGATGTCGGTCAACACGATGGGGTCTCCTCTCGTGGCGTCCGGGCAGGACGTCTCGGACATTCCGGAACGGCGCCAGCGCCCGGGCAGGCTCATCCTCGCGGTCATTCTGCCACGCTCCGGGGGCGCGGGAACCCTCCCAACAAGAAATCCGGCACGCCTCAGAAGGCAATCCGGCAGACGGCGCGACATGGTGCCCCACAGGAACGAAGTGTCATACGCCTGACGTACACTTCCCACACTTGCGGCGCGTCTACCAGCATGTTTATGAAGGCATCCTCACAAATGTACGAACGAATCTCCGGCAGCCATCCCCGGCGCGCACCAGAGAGCCGCCCCTTATGCCCGTCCCTCGGCCTGCTGAGCCGCAAGCGCCTCCTGAACCTCGGGCGGCACCATTCCGGGCTCCACGCCATACGACGCATTGATGGCACGCGCCTGCTCGCGGCGCACACCCGCCATGCCGTCAGGGCGTCCCTCGTAGACGTCTGCGATGCGCTCGAGGCAGTACGCCGCGTAAACGGCGAGGCGCTCGTCGACAGCGGAGATCTGCATCATCGTGACGAGGGAAGCTGGCGACAGCGCCAGGGCCGTCGCCGCGTCCATGTCGAGCACCTCGCCAATGACGGCCTCGTAGTCGGCAACGCCCTGTTCGTCGCCCGCACGCAAGCGCCCTGCGCCGCGCATCACGGACTCGACAAAGCGGGCGATCATGTCCACCAGGTAGTCGTTGCGAATCGCCATACGTCATCCTTTCCGCGCGGAACGTGGCCGCGCGCTACCGATCATCTTTGGGGCAGGGCAGCCCCATGTGCTCGAACGCACGCGGCGTCGCCTGCCTGCCCTTGGGCGTGCGGTTGATGAGGCCCTGCTGCAGCAAGAACGGCTCGTACACGTCTTCGAGCGTCGAAGCGTCCTCGCCAACGGCGCTCGCCAGCGTCGATAGTCCGACGGGCCGGCCGAGAAACGTCTGCGTCAGCGTCGAGAGGATCTTGTTGTCCATCCAGTCGAGGCCCATCTCGTCCACCTCGAAAAACGACAGTGCCTCTCGCGCGATCTCTTCGGTAATGGCGCCGTCAAAGCGCACCTGAGCGTAGTCGCGCACGCGCTTGAGCAGGCGGTTCGCCAGACGGGGCGTTCCACGGCTGCGGCTGGCGATCTCCTGAGCGCCCGCAGCGTCGACGTGCACGCCAAGGATGCCCGCGGAGCGCGCAACGATCCGCGCCAGCTCGTCTGCCGTGTAGTAGTCGAGCCGGCAGTTGATGCCGAAGCGGTCGCGCAGCGGCCCCGTGAGAAGGCCCGAGCGCGTCGTTGCCCCGATGAGCGTGAAGCGCGGTACGTCAAGGCGGATAGAGCGCGCCGCAGGCCCCTTTCCGATGACGATGTCGAGGAAGAAGTCCTCCATCGCCGGATAGAGGATTTCCTCGATCGTGTGGTTGAGACGATGGATCTCGTCGATGAACAGGACATCGCCCTCGGACAGGTTTGTCAGGATGGCCGCGAGATCGCCCGTGCGCTCGATGGCCGGCCCCGACGTCGTGCGCACCTGGGCCCCCATCTCGTTGGCGACGACCGTGGCGAGCGTCGTCTTGCCCAGGCCGGGCGGGCCCGAGAGCAGCAGGTGGTCGAGGCTCTCGCCGCGAGACTTTGCCGCGTCGATCGCGACGCGCAGCGACTGCTTCACGCGCGCCTGGCCGATGTAGTCCTCGAGCCGCTGCGGGCGCAGCGACCGGTCGGCCTCGAGGTCGTCCTCAGTGAGCTCCGCCGTGACGATGCGCTCGCGCGTGCGCGGAACGTCGTCCCACAGGTCCTTGTCAGCGTCAGCTTCCCACATCAGGCGTTACTCCCCAGGCGTCGCAGCGCATACTTGATAGCGGACTCGACATCGGTCGGCGACCCATCATAGCCCTTGAGCGCGAGCTGAACCTCTTCGGAGGAGAAACCCATCGCAAGCAAGGCCTGGCCCGCCTCGTCGAGCGCCCCGGTCTCGACAGGCGTTCCCCCGAGCTGAGCGCCGGCAATCGCAGCGCCCCCCAGCCCGAACAGCTCGCCCTTGAGTGCGTCTTTGAGCTCGAGGATCATGCGCGACGCCGTCTTCTTTCCGACGCCGGGCACCGTAGCCATGCGTTTTTCGTCTCCCGCCGCCACGACTTGGCGTAGCGCGTCGGGCGAAAACGAGCTCAACACGGCAAGCGCGAGCTTGGGCCCGACGCCCGTGATGGCGACGAGCCGCTCGAACACGGCCCGCTCGTCGGCGCTCGCAAAGCCGTACAGCGCGATGGCGTCATCGCGCACCTGCAGGTACGTGTGAACCATGGCAGGCTCATCTGAGCCGGGCGCAGGCAGGGCAGCCGACGTCATGGAAGAGACGCCGCAGGCATAGCCCACGCCTCCGACGTCGATGACAACCTGCGCCAGCGTCTTGGCGGCGACGGTGCCGCGCAGAAACGAGATCATCGGAGGGCCCCTTTCCTCATCATGGGCGCGCCTTGCGCTCGGCAAGGGCCTCGGCGGCACGAGCTTCGGAAGCGGACGCCTTGCGCGTACCGCGCTCGGCATAAGAGGAGGCGGACAGCGTTGTCAGGTGCTGCGAGCGGCCCATCTCGCGCCACGCCGTAAGGTGGGCATGGCAGATGGCGGCGGCCAAGGCGTCGGCGCAGTGGTCGGGCCGAGGCTCCTGCTCGAGGTGCAGAAGGCTCTTGACCATGAACTGCACCTGCCGCTTGTCGGCCGCCCCCGTGCCAACAACGGCCTGCTTTATCTGCATGGGCGTGTATTCGCCCGTCTCGAGGCCGCACGAAGCGCATGCGACAAGCGCGGCGCCGCGCGCGTGGGCCGTCTTGACGGCGCTCTGGGAGTTAGCCGAAAAGAAGATCTCCTCGATGGCGACGTCGGTGGGATGGTACCGCCCGATGACGCGGCTTATCTCGTCGTGGATGCGCTTGAGACGCCGCGCGATGTCCATGCCCGTGTCCGTCTCGATGCAACCATAGGCTCGCGCGCGACACTGCATGCCCCGCGTCTCGATGACGCCCCAGCCGGTATGCGCCAGGCCGGGGTCTATGCCCAGGATAATCACGCGCGCCTCCCCTCTTCCGCCTCGTTCGCCAGCACCGTATCCGCTGCAGCAAGATTCTAAAGAATCGAACACCTGTTCTAGATGATAGAGCCGAACGCCTGCACGCGCAAGGCTGCAGGCCGCGCACACGGCTACACCACGAGCTGGAACACGAGATCGACGAGCAAGGCCATGGCCTCCATGGTCAGCGCAGCAATGACCGCCTGCACATACCACGAGAGCGCGCCGTCATGGTGTGCGACGCCGACGCGCTCGACGAGGTCGCGGCCCAGCTGGGCGGCAGCCTCCCCAAAACGCTCGGGCGAGGCGATGCCAAACGAACCCGCGATGAGCATGATGGCGCCCACGACGAGCAGCACGCGCCGGGCGCCGTCGAGCCCACCCACCAGCCCGCTGCCCCCAAGCGCCCCCAGCGCCACCGCCACGAGGGCAAGCACGACGGATATCGCCACGCCGGCTAGCACAGCCGTCAAGACAGCGCGCACCCGTCCCCCCGACGTCATCCCCCGCATGTCTCCGCCGCCCCTGCTGTCGTTCGCCTTCATGGCCGTCCCGTCCCTCGCACGTCATCTTCCGGCGCCATGATACTCGGACGGCAACCCGAAACGGGTCGGGCGTTTATGTGGAGCGCCACCCGGCGCGCACTCATGTGCGACAATCATCCGGACCCCGAATCGGCAAGGAAACAGTCATGAGCAGCCAGAACAGCGCCCCCACCCCCAGCCCGTCCCCCGCAGCGCAGCGCGTCTCGACGACGGTGCTCGTCATCGGCGCAGGTCCCGCCGGCGTCGCTGCGGCACGCGAGGCAGCTCGGGCCGGGCACGACGTCATCCTGGCCGAGGCCTCGTCGCTGCCGCGCCACAAGAGCTGCGGCGGCATGCTCAACGAGTATGCTCAGCGCTGGCTCGAACAGGTGGGCGGCGTGCCCCGCTCGCTCATGCTCGACCCCGCCTTCGTCCACTTCCGCTTCTACGACTGGGACCGCGGCATCAAGAAGCCCACGAGCCTGCGCTTCGTCAACGTCGACCGTACGTCCTTCGACGAGTGGACGATGACGCTTCTCCCGCCCAACGTCACCGTGTGGGAGCGCGCGAGTCTGCGCGGCTGGGAGCAGGACGAGCACGGCGTGACCGCCCACCTGACGCGTGCGGGGCAGCCCGTCGACGTGAGCTGCGCCTTCCTCGTCGGGGCAGACGGTGCGCGCTCTGCCACGCGTCGGGCAAACGCCGCCTGGCCGCAGGTCGCGTGCTATCGCACCGTGCAGGAGTTCGTCCGCATCGAGCGCGGCAGCATCGAGCCGTTCTTCGACTGCGTGTACTCGCGCCACATCGGGCCTGAGTACGGTTACGGCTATATCATGCCGAAGGGCGACGTCGCCATCGTGGGCTCCGTGTTCTTCCCCGGCTCAAAAGGCATGCCCGAGCTGCATGCTCGCGCGCTCGAGACGTTCTCTCAGCGCTATCCGCTCGGCGAGCCCGTGCGCCGCGAAGCGGGCACCGCAACACAGGTGCGCTCCATCGCCGACGTCATCGACGGGCAGGGCCGCGTCCTGCTCGCCGGCGAGGCCGCCGGCCTCATGAGCCCCAGCTCAGGCGAGGGTATCTCGTTCGCGTTCAACTCGGGACAGCGCTGCGGCGCCGCCATCGCAAAGGGGCTGTCCGTCGGACGCGTCACCCCGAGCGACGAGGTGCGCGCGGCACGGTCGGCCTATGTTGCGGCGCTCGAGCCCATCCGCCGCAACATCCGGTTCCGTCTGCGCATGTTCCCGATCATGAACTCGAACTGGGGCAAATGGGTCGCCGGTTGCCTGCCGGCCAAGCTCGTCAGCAAGGTCACGGAGCGCATCTAGGCTCCGCGGCACCCGCAAGCGCTATTACCCAAAATACCTGCTACTACAGCCTGAACAGGTAGCCGACGCCGCGCACGGTCTCGATGTGGCTCGACGCCTGGGGGCCGAGCTTGGCGCGGATGCGTCGCACGTGCACGTCAACAGTGCGCGAGCCACCGCAGTAGTCGAAGCCCCACACGCGACGCAGCAGCGTCTCGCGCGAGTAGGCGCGCCCCGGGTGCGTCACCATGAACGCGAGCAGCGAGTACTCCATATAGGTGAGATCAACGGGCTGGTCGTCAACGCGTACCTGATACGTAGCAAGGTTAACCGTGAGCTCGTCGAGCTTCACGACGTCGTCGTCGCCCGTCTCCTCGCCCGGCCAAAGCAGGTGCCGGATGCGCACGGCGTACTCGGCATCGGGCGCCTGTGTCGAGATGAAGTCGCAGACGGGTCGCATGGGAAGGTGGAGATCGGGCATCTGGGCCTCAGACACGACGAGGAGCAGAGGCGTCGAGCTGTCGGCCAGCGTGCCCTCGATGTGCTCGATCTGCGACGTCGACACGCCGCCCGTCTCAAGCACGATAAGGTCGAACTCGCGCTCCAGGATGGCCTGCGAGAAGCGAGCGACACTCGCGAGCAGGATGGAGACGTCGAGCATGGAGGAAAGGCGGCGCATCCGCTCATGGCCATCGGCCGTCTGAGATAGAAACAAGGCAGTCTTGTGATGCATCGGTGTCCTCCCTGCACGGGACTGCACCGACGTCGACCGGCCTGGGCCTTCGACGCCTGCGCGGATGCCCCCCATTGACGCAATACCATACCACATTCGACTGGAACCCCAGGCTGACACATGCCAGCGCCGCCGGGTGGCGGCAAGGACAAGCGTCCCGGAGCTGCAGAAACGACCGCGATACGCCGGCCACCTTACGAGGGGATTGTTGCGAGAAGAATACGAATTGCTATCAGATCACCGAACTTCGCAGAATATGAGTCAGGTCGGGAAAACACCGTCCCAGACCGACAGGCCCAGGCAGCGCGCACCAGCGAGGGCGCCACGCAACCCCGGGCAAACCAGTCGTGTTGCGCGTACGTGCTCAGCCGGTAACGTCTTTGTTTCGGCGTCCCCCGTGCCTTTTCTCTCTCGTGTGGAGCGCGCCATGATGCAGACTGCTCCATTTTCGCCCGACGGAGGCGCCCCATAGGGAGAGGCTCAGGCATGCAGTATCACAGCGAGGCATACGGGCTCTACCGGCCCGAGTTCGACCACGACGCGTGCGGCATCGGCGCGCTGGCCAACATCAAGGGTATCCGCACGCACCAGATGCTCAACGACGCGCTGTCCGTGCTGCTCAACCTCGACCACCGCGGCGGTGTCGGCCTGGAGTCCAACACGGGCGACGGCGCGGGCATCCTGTTCCAGCTGCCGCACCGCTTCTTCCGCAAGGAAGCGCAGAAGTGCGGCCACCTGCTGCCCGACGAGGGAGACTACGGCGTGGCCATGCTGTTCCTCCCGCGCGAGCAGGATGACTTCGACCAGGCGCGCGCCCTGTTCGAGCAGGGCTGCGCCGACTGCGGCCTGCCCGTGCTGTTCTGGCGCGAAGTCCCCGTAGACGCGCACGACCTCGGCTCGACGGCCCGCGCCTGCCAGCCGCGCATCTGGCAGGCGTTCATGCTGCGCCCCGGCACCGTCGCCGCAGGCCAGGACTTCGAGCGTGCCCTGTTCGTCGCGCGGCGCACCATAGAGAAGCGTGCGCACGAGGTCGGCCTGCCCGAGCGTTCCATCTTCTACGTCTGCTCCATGAGCGCGCGAACCATCGTGTACAAGGGCATGCTCGTCGCGGGGCAGCTGCGCACGTTCTACCTCGACCTCAACGACGCCACGATCGAGACGGCCATCGCCCTCGTGCACTCGCGCTACTCCACGAACACGACGCCGAGCTGGGAGCGCGCGCACCCCAACCGCTTCATGATCCACAACGGCGAGATCAACACGCTGCGCGGCAACGTCAACTGGATCCGCGCGCGCCAGGCCTCGCTGTACTCGCCCGTCATCGCGCACCTCGACCAGGTGCTGCCCATCATCGACCGTGAGGGCTCCGACTCGGCTATCCTCGACAACGTGCTCGAGTTCCTCGTCATGAACGGCCGCCCCATGACGCGAGCGCTGTCCATGCTCATCCCCGAGCCGTGGGACCACAACGACAACCTCTCCGACCGCCGGCGCGCGTTCTGCTCATACCAGTCGACACTGACGGAGCCGTGGGACGGCCCGGCGGCCATCGCGTTCACGGACGGCCGCCGCATGGGCGCCGTGCTCGACCGCAACGGCCTGCGCCCGGCGCGCTACACCGTGACGCGAGACGACCGGCTCGTCCTGTCGAGCGAGACAGGCGTGCTCGACATCGCGCCCGACAACGTGCTCATGAAGGGCGCGCTGGCCGGCGGACAGATGCTGCTCGTCGACCCCGACGAAGGCCGCATCATATGGGACGACGAGCTCAAGGAGGGTATGGCCTCCGAGCAGCCCTTCCGCGAGTGGCTGGACTCCACCATGCTGCGCGTCGAAAGCCTGCCACTGCCGAGCGAGCCCTCACCCGCAGACGCGTGCGACCCCGACGCTGGCGCGCTGTCCCCAGGCGACACGCTCTCGAGCCTGGCCGCGCGCTACGGCCTGGGCTACGAGGACCTCGTGGACGCCGTCGTCCCCATGGCGCGCGACGGCAAGGAGCCGCTCGCCTCCATGGGCGTCGACGCGCCGCTCGCCGTGCTCTCCCAGCGCCCGCGCCGTCTGTTCGACTACTTCAAGCAGCTGTTCGCACAGGTCACGAACCCGCCCATCGACGCGCTGCGCGAGAAGATGGTCACGTCAACCGTGCTGTACCTCGGCAATCACGGCAACCTGCTGCAGGACAGCCGCGCCAACTGCCGCCTCATCCGGCTCGAGTCGCCCATCCTCGACCGCGACGCCTTCACGCGCGTGCGCTCCATCGACAAGGTGGGCTTCAGGGTCACGAGCCTGACGTGCGCCTTCGACCGCACGGCCGGCCCCGGCGCCCTTGAGGCCGAGCTCGACCGCCTCGCCCGCGCCGCCGAGGACGCCGTGCGCGCCGGTACGAACATCCTCGTGCTGTCCGATCGCGTGCGCGAGGGGCAGGTGCCCGTGCCGAGCCTGCTGTCGCTGGGCGCTGTGCATCACCACCTCATCCGCCAGAACCTGCGCACGCATGTCGACCTCGTCGTGGAGGCCGGCGACATCGCCAGCACGCACGACGCCGCCATGCTCATTGGCTACTCCGCCAGCGCCGTCTACCCCTACCTCGCCCACGCGCAGATCCGCAACGCCTGCGCGCGCGGCCTGCTGCCCGGCATCGAGCCCGCCCAGGCGATCGCCAACTTCAACAAGGCGCTCACGGCCGGTGTCGTCGCCATCATGAGCAAGATGGGTATCTCGACGATGCAGGGCTACCACTCGGCGCAGGTCTTCGAGGCGCTCGGCCTGTCCGACGAGGTCGTCAGCCGCTACTTCACGGGCACCGTCAGCCGCATCGGGGGCCTGTCCGTCGACGACCTCCAGCGCGAGGCGTGCGCCAAGTACGATACGGCCGCCCGCCTGGCCGGCAGTGCCGCCCCCGACCAGCTCGCCAACGCCGGCCTGACGCAGTGGCGCCCCGACGGCGAGGATCACCTCATCGACCCGCCGATGATATTCGCGCTGCAGACGGCCGCGCGCACGGGCAGCCGCGAGGCGTGGGACGCCTACACCGCCATCGTCAACCGACCGGGGCGCGCCATCACCCTGCGCAACCTGCTCGACTTCGACGCCGCCGGACGCACGCCCGTGCCGCTCGACGAGGTGGAGAGCGCCGACGACATCTGCCGCCGCTTCAAGACGGGCGCCATGAGCTACGGCTCCATCAGCCGCGAGGCCCACGAGTGCCTGGCCGTCGCCATGAACCGCCTGCACGGCTTCTCGAACACGGGCGAGGGCGGCGAGGACGTGGCGCGCGAGGTGCCGCTTGCCGGCGGCGACTCGGCGCTGTCTGCCATCAAGCAGGTCGCGTCGGGGCGTTTCGGCGTCACGAGCCGCTATTTGGGCAGTGCCCGCGAGATCCAGATCAAGCTCGCGCAGGGCGCCAAGCCCGGCGAGGGCGGGCACCTGCCTGGCAAGAAGGTCTACCCGTGGATCGCGCGCACGCGACGCTCGACGGCCGGCGTCGGACTCATCTCGCCGCCGCCGCACCACGACATCTATTCCATCGAGGACCTGGCCGAGCTCATCTACGACCTCAAGAACGCCAATCCCTCCGCCGCCATCTCCGTCAAGCTCGTCTCGGAGGCCGGCGTCGGCACGATCGCGACGGGCGTGGCAAAGGGCGGCGCCGAGAAGATCCTCATCTCCGGCCACGACGGCGGCACGGGCGCGGCGCCGCGCAACTCCATCTACCACGCAGGCCTGCCGCTTGAGCTGGGCCTGGCCGAGACCCAGCAGACGCTGCTGGCGAACGGCCTGCGCTCGCGCGTCATGCTCGAGGCCGACGGCAAGCTGCTGACCGGCCGCGACGTCGCCATCGCATGCTTGCTCGGCGCCGAGGAGTTCGGTTTTGCGACCGGCCCGCTCATCGCGCTCGGCTGCCTCATGCAGCGTGACTGTCACCAGGACACGTGCCCCGTGGGTGTTGCCACGCAGAGCGACCGGCTGCGCGGGCACTTCGCCGGCAAGCCGGAGCACGTCGTCAACTTCATGCACTTCATCGCGCAGGACCTGCGCGTCATCATGGCCGAGCTGGGCTTCCGCACGATCGACGACATGGTCGGCCACGTGGAGTGCCTGCGCCAGGTGGGTGTGCCCGGCAACGCCAAGGCGGCGACCGTCGACCTCTCCGCCGTGCTCGCCCCCGCCAAGCTCATGTTCGGCGCCGGCATCCCCGGGGCCGAGGCACCCCACTTCCTGCCGGACATGGCGTTCGCACACCACCTCGAGCGCACGCTCGACGCGACGCTGTTCGTGCCGCTGACGCAGACGGCACGCGAGACGCTGGCCCCGGCGCGCTTCAGGGCCGACATCGCCAACGTCAACCGCTGCGTCGGCACGATGCTGGGATCGACCGTCACGAAGGCCTATCCCGAAGGCATGCCCGACGGCTCTATCTGCATCGGGTGCTCCGGATCGGGCGGGCAGAGCTTCGGCGCCTTCCTGCCGGCCGGCGTCGAGCTGCGCATCGACGGCGACGCCAACGACTACTTCGGCAAGGGCCTGTCGGGTGGCACGCTGTCCGTGCGCCCGCCGGCAGAGAGCTCGCTGCGCGCCGACGAGAACATCGTCGTCGGCAACGTGGCGTTCTACGGAGCCACGAGCGGCCGGGGCTTCGTCAACGGCCTGGCAGGGCAGCGCTTCGCCGTGCGCAACTCCGGTGCGACGCTCGTCGTCGAGGGCGTGGGCAACCATGGTTGCGAGTACATGACGGGTGGCGTCGTGGTCGTGCTCGGCGAGGTGGGGCAGAACTTCGCAGCCGGCATGTCGGGCGGCGTGGCCTTCGTCTACGACGAGTTCGAGACGCTCGAGCGCAACACGAACCTCGACATGGTGCGCATCGAGACGCCGACGCCCGACGAGATCATCCAGATCCGCGGGCTCATCTCCGAGCACGTGCACCACACGAACTCGGCACGCGGCATAGAGATGCTCTACCGATTCGAGGCAGTGCAACGCCGGTTCAAGAAGGTCATCCCGGCCGACTACGAGCGCATGCTGACGCTCATCGCCGCCGAAGAGGCGGCCGGCAAAAGCCACGACGACGCCCTGGCCGACGCGTTCGCGGTCATGACGGGACGGGCGAAGTAAGAACGCTTCGGGGCACGCCCCGCGATAGACGAGAGCAGACAACGGACGGCGGGCGAGCCAGGCCGTCCGAGGAGCGAGGAGACAGCGATGGGTCAGGTGGGCGGCTACCTTCTGCACGAGCGCGCTGAGCACGCGACACGCCCGATCGACGAGCGCGTGCGCGACTACGCCGACATCGCGCTCATGCCGGGCGAGGACGAGCGCCACGCGCAGGCGGGGCGCTGCATGAACTGCGGCGTTGCGTTC
The DNA here is from genome assembly GCA_018368455.1 of Coriobacteriia bacterium. Lineage (NCBI taxonomy): Bacteria > Bacillati > Actinomycetota > Coriobacteriia > Coriobacteriia bacterium. Next base: position 132,238 of record JAGZEG010000004.1, on the reverse strand, counting down.
TGCCAGAGCGGCCGCGCGTTCGGTGGGACGCGCCACGTCACAGGCTGCCCGTTGCACAACCGCATCCCCGAGTGGAACGACCTGCTGTGGCGCGGGCTGTGGGCCGAGGCGTATGAGCGGCTGGCGCTGACGAACCCGTTCCCCGAGTTCACGGGCCACGTCTGCCCGGCACCGTGCGAGAAGGCCTGCAACCTGGCACTGACCGAACAGGCCACGACGATCCGAGACAACGAGCGCGACATCGCCGAGCGCGCGTTTGCCGAGGGCCTCGTGCGGCCTCCCCTGCCGCGCCGAGGCGCCGGAGTGCCAGGCGAGAGCGGGCGACGCGTGGCAATCGTCGGCTCGGGGCCCGCAGGCCTCGCCTGTGCGTGGCGCCTCGCCGAGCAAGGACACGCCGTCACCGTCTACGACCGGGCGACACGCCCCGGAGGCCTGCTCCAGCACGGCATCCCGACGATGAAGCTGCCCAAGGACGTCGTGGCGCGCCGCGTTGCCCTGCTCGAGCGCGCCGGCGTGCGCTTCGAGCTGAGCGCGTCCCCCGATGCGCTCGCTGAGCTGCCCGCAGCGTTCGACGCCGTCATCGCTGCCGTCGGTGCGACGCGGGCCCGCACGCTCGATGTGCCCGGGACCGACAGCGCAGGCGTCCACCTGGCGCTCGAGTACCTGGAGAGCGCGCTTGAGGCGGCACTGGCCTGCGGTGACGACGAGGCGTGCGACGGCGCGAGGCCAGCCATCGACGCCCGCGGCAAGCACGTCGTCGTCATCGGCGGCGGCGACACGGGCACGGACTGCCTCGCAATGGCCGTGCGGCAGGGCGCCGCAAGCGCCACCCAGCTGCAGTACCACCCCGCTCCCCCGACCCGGCGTGCGACCGACAACCCCTGGCCGACGTGGCCCGAGACGCTCGCGACCGACTACGGCCAGGCAGAGGCGGCGTGGCTCGACGGCCGCGATGACGCCCGCCTGTGGTCGACCGACACGCTCGAAGTGCTGGCGGACGAGGCCGGTCACGCCTGCCAGCTGCGTGTGACGCAGGTGGAATGGTCAACGGGAAGGCCCGTGCCCGTGCCAGGGACCGAGCGACTCATCCCGGCCGACCTCGTGCTGGTGGCGCGCGGATTCGCAGGCCCCGAGGGCGACGCGTTCGCGGCGCTTGGGGTGCCCATGGTCGAGGGCGCCCGGCCTCGACCGCTCATGCGCGAAGCCGAACCGGGCGCGGCCGAGGCACTGTTCGCGCCGGCAAGCATCTCCGGCAGCGCAGGAGCCGCCCACCCCGAGCGCTGGCGTGCGCAGGGCGCGGAGAACGTCTTCGTGGCGGGGGACGCGCGCTGCGGGCAATCGCTCGTCGTGTCGGCGATTTCCGACGGCCTGGCCTGTGCCGAAGCCGTGAACAGCTGGCTTGCGAAAAAGTAAGGCATCCGCACCGTTGGCGCGCTGGCTTCGCATGGAGTCGGCGCGCCTTTTCAGTTCTCTTCTCGCATTCTTGCTAAGAAATGCCGGTATGGCGATCGTTCGATAATTCGCGTGTTAAGAAATGACGATCGGGCGATCCGGCGTGACGTCCGCAGCCCAGAGCACGGGCGGGAAGTCAGGGTCGCCTAACAGACAGCCCTCATTTACCTGGGGTTTTGATGCGTGAATCTCCGCACCGCGCCGCGGGCAGGGGCACGAGCGGCCTTCCACTCCGCACGCTCCTCGCCAAAACGGCATTTCTTAGCAGCGCCTTCCCCCGGCCATCGCCAAAACGGCATTTCTTAGCATTTCCTCCCCATCAGCGGGTCACGGTCTCGCGTCACTTTCACGATGGGTATAAGCGAACACGTCTCGCCATAGGAACATCGGCGCCCGATACCTCGCCATTGAGCCTTTTTGCCTTATACCAGACGGAGGATCCCATCGATGACGACGCAAGATCCCATGAACGGCAAGAATCCCGCGCCCAGCAACCCAAACACGAGCAACCCGACGCCACCCCCAAAACCCACCGCGAACCCAGCTCCGGACGCGTCGATCACGCCAGACGCTCTCCCCTGGCTTTTCGATCCGCAGACAGGCCAGCCGCTCACCAGCGACCCCCAGCGGGCACGCGGCGAGAATCCCGCGTCCACAGGTCGTACACCGCGTATCCCGACGGGTGTCCAGCCTCGCGTTTCCGCACGCGAGGCTCCAGGCTCCCAGAATCCCAACGCGACGCCCGTGCAGCCTATCGGCCGGCACTCGGCAGGGCGCCGTATTCCCGCCCCGACCGCCAACGACCCGCGTGAGCCACGGACCCCGCGCGACGGCGCGGCGGTATCCCGCACCCGGAAGCGCGTCAACGTGCCGCTGTGGTTCATCGTCCTCGTATGCGTCGCCATCGTCACTCTGCTCGTCGCCGTCATCGTGCTCTCTGTGCGCGCGTGCTCGCTCTCGTCCGAGCCCGTCACGCCCGCTACGGAGCAGGAGTGGGTCTCGCCCTATACCTGGTCGAACCTCAAGCAGCTCGACAACGGCTTCTACGCCTACTACAACGGAGACGGCTCGCTCGCATCCGAAGCGGGCGTCGACGTATCGGAGCACGACGGCGCCATCGACTGGCAGGCCGTCAAGGACGCCGGCGCCGACTTCGCGATGATCCGCCTGGGCTATCGCGGCTACTCGCAGGGCACCATGGCGCTTGACGACTACTTCCTCGCCAACATCCAGGGGGCGTCGGCAGCGGGGCTCAAGGTGGGCGTCTACTTCTTCTCGCAGGCCATCACCGAAGAGGAAGCGCGCGAAGAGGCACAGTTTGTCATCGACACGCTGGCAGGATTGGGCGTCACGCTGTCCTACCCCGTGGCGTTCGACCAGGAGCCCATCACGAACGGCGACGTCGCCCGCACGGACAACATCACGAACGCCCAGCTCATGGCCAATGCACTGGCGTTCTGTCAGGCGATAGAGCAGGCTGGCTACCAGGCGATGATCTATGGCAACCAGCACGATCTCGCGCGACTCGACCTGTCAGGCGAGCTGAGCGCCTACCCGTTGTGGTACGCCGAGTACGACGCGCCCGGTGACGTGCCGACCGGCGAGTTTGACTTTACGATGTGGCAGTACACCGCCAGCGGAAGCGTGAGCGGCATCACGACGTCTGACGGTCAGGTGGACATGAACATCCGCTTCCTGGGATAGCACGAGCCCGCACTCGCGCACGCACGCAAAGCGCCCCGCCGTCGCAGGCCTGTGACGGCGGGGCGCCCTCTTTCTCGCGCTATGTAGCTCCGCCTACTCCACCGCTCCGTCGAGATAGGCGAGAATGTCGGCTGCGTTCGTGTCGGGCTTCACCTTGGGCATAGCCTTCTCGATGACACCCTGTTCGTCGATGACGTACGTCGTGCGCACGACGCCCATGCTCACCTTGCCGTAGAGCTTCTTCTCCTGCCAGACGTCATACGCCTGGATGGCGGCGAGCTCGGGGTCGGACAGCAGAATGAACGGCAGGGCATTCTTCTCAGCGAAGCGTTGGTGCGACGCCTGCGAGTCCCTGCTCACGCCGATGACGACGACGCCGCGCTTCTCGAACTCGCCGTAGCTCGCAGCAAAGGCGCAGGCCTGACGCGTGCAACCCGGTGTCGAGTCCTTGGGATAGAAATACAGCACGACCTTGCGTCCCGCAAAGTCGCTCAGCGAGACAAGGTTGCCGTCTTTGTCAGGCAGCGCGAACTCCGGTGCCTTCACCCCGGCTTCTAGCATGGGATCCCCCTTCCTGGCTACAGTGCCCGCCCCCTACGCCTGGGCGGGCTCCTTGGCGTAGATCTCGCACAGCGTCTGCAGAACGTCAACCATGTCCTCGAGCTCGTAGATGCCGATGAACTCCTTCACGCCATGCGCGTTGTGGTAGCCGCAGCTGATGTTGGCCATCGGCAGGCCGCGGAAGCACAGCTGGGCGCCGTCCGTGCCGCCGCGCATCGGTTCGGTCCACATCGTGTAGCCGTGCGCCGCGTAGGCCGCCCGGGCGTTCTCGATGAGGTGCGGGTGCTTGTTGATGACCTCGGCCATGTTGAAGTACGTGTCCTCGATGCTCACCGTGATGATGGGCGACCCGTCGACGTGCGTGCCATACATCTCGTTGAGGTAGTCGGCCGCGTGCAGCATGAGCTGCTTGTACGCCTCGAACTTCGCGCGGTCGTGGTCGCGGATGATGTACTGGGCGTGCGCGTGCTCGCAGCCGCCGGAGAGCTCGCACAGGTGGATGAAGCCGTCATAGCCATCGGTGAACTCGGGCTTGGACTGCTGGGGCATGAGCTGGTTATAACCGCACGCGATGTCGATGGCGTTGATCATGCGCCCCTTGGCCGTGCCCGTGTGCACGGAGAAGCCCTTGAAGTCGACGTTGACGGAGCAGGCGTTGAACGTCTCGTAGTTCATGACGCCGATGGGGCCGCCGTCCAGCGTGTAGCCGAACGCCGCCCCCTGCTCGTCGAGGTCGAGGAACTTCGCGCCATGGCCGATCTCCTCGTCGGGCACGAAGCTGACGGCGAGACGGGGGTGCGGCAGGCTCGGGTCTGCCTTGAAGCGAGCGATGAGCGCCATGATCTCGGCGATGCCGGCCTTGTCGTCAGCCGAGAGCAGCGTGCGGCCGTCCGTCACGATGATCTGGCGGCCCACCATGTCGTTGAGCTCGGGATTGACGCTCGGGTCGGTGTAGACCTCCTTGCCATCAACGACGCCCATGACGAGCTTGCCGCCCTCGTAGTCGACGATGTGCGGCTTTACGCCGTTGCCGGGCACGTCGGCCTGCGAGTCGATGTGGGCGTTGAACGCAAGCGTCGGCATGCCCTCGCAGCCAGCCGAGGCCGGCACGTGCGCCGTGACATAGGCGTGTTCCGTCGTCGTGACGTCCTCGCAGCCCAGGGCCCGCAGCTCCTCCGCAAGCAGGTTCGTCATATCAAACTGGCAGGCGCTCGAGGGCACCTGTGCCGCGTTGGACGGCACGCCCTGCGAGTCAACCTGCACGTAGCGCAGGAAGCGCTCGACGACGTCGCTCATCGGAGCCTTGGCCGCAGCCGCCCCGCCACACCCGCACCCGCACTCGCTCATGGCAATCCCTTCCGCTCGCAGTACGCCCTTCCCCGCGCCGGGGCTTCCCGTAGCGCGGTATGCGGCGCACCGCCTGATGATAGCCTCACACGCAGGCAGGGTACTCCCCCACCGGCGCAGGCCCCCTCGCCCCCGCACGCGCCCACCCTAAAAGCACGGCTCGCAACACGCGCCGGGATGCACGTGGAGCACCGCGACCCAGAGCGCCCGTTCCGCGTGTGTACGCCCCCACCTAGAGATTCGCCACACCAGTCCGATACCCAACACATGATGCCTTCAGTGTTGTTTGTTCTCTGTGTCTGCGCAGTGACCGTGGGTACAAGAAGGCGTATCGTTTAGCCTGGCGTATTTGCGCCGTCTATTCACGCCACCGCAGGTCGCTCGCGCGACTCGCAGGGGCACCGTCGCGCGACCCACGAAGCAGGAGGTTTGACCAACCATGTCGTTCCACGTGATGGGCACCGGCAGCGCCCTGCCCGCCCGCCAGGTCACCAACGACGAGCTCTCGCAGTTTCTCGACACCGACGACGCCTGGATCACCGAGCGCACCGGCATAAAGAGCCGCCCCGTCTGCACGACAGAGACGCTCGACGAGCTGTCCGTCGCCGCATCGCGCCAGGCGCTCGAGCGCGCCGGCGTTGCCCCCGAGCAGCTCGACCTCATCATCTGCACGACGATGTCCGCCGAGCACGCCACACCAGCCCAGGCCTGCGTCGTTCAGGGCGCGATCGGCGCCACGTGCCCCGCGTTCGACGTCAACGCCGCCTGCGCGGGCTTCGTGTTCGCCCTCGACGTCGCCGACGGCTACTTCGCGCGCGGCAGGGCCCAGCGCATCCTCATCGTCTCCGCCGAGAAGGTCACGCGCGTCAGCGACTGGACGGACCGCGCTACGTGCGTGCTGTTCGGCGACGGCGCGGCGGCGGCCGTCCTCGGGGCCGGCGGAGAAAGCCCGCTGTACACCCATCTCACGACGCAAAGCAGTCTCGAGGCCATCCACGTCCCCACGCCGGGCGGCAACTCGCCGTTCGACGAGCGCAAGTACGAGGGCCCGTCCTTCCTGACGATGCGTGGTCGCGAGGTGTTCAAGTTCGCGGTGACGCACATCTGCTCGGAGCTCGAGCTCATGTCCGCCGAGACGGGCATCGCGCTCGAAAGCATCGACCACTTCGTGTTCCACCAGGCGAATAAGCGCATCATCGACGCCGGCGTCGAGCGCCTGGGCATCGACCCGGCCAAGGTCATCGTTACGATCGACCACACGGCCAACGTGTCGAGCGCCTGCATCCCGCTGTCGCTCGACACGCTCGCAACAACGGGCCAGCTCAAGGACGGCGAGCTCGTGGCCCTGTTCGGCTTCGGTGCCGGGCTCGTCACCGGCTGCTCGCTCATCGTGTGGCAGCCGGGCGGCCCGACGCAGCTGTCGTAGGGCACCCACAGAGGAACATGCGCGGTGGGCGTGCGGTGCAGCCAAGGCGGCGTGCGCCACACGCGCCCCGCATGTAGATAAGATACGTAGGAAAGGCCATTGGAGGTCCGGCGCCGTCGGGCCCGATACCAAGGAGGAAAGCATGGCTGAGAGCACGTTCGACCGCGTGGTGAAGGTCCTCAAGGAGCAGGACGGCCTCGAGAACGTCGAGTTCACGCCCGAGATGACGCTCGAGTCCGCCGGTCTGGACAGCCTGGCCACCGTCGAGGCCGTCATGGCCTGCGAGGAGGAGTTCGGCATCGAGATCGATCCCGAGTCCAACCCCAAGACGGTCGGCGACTTCGTCAAGCTCGTCGACGACGCCATCGCCGGTAACTAGGCGCAGGCAAGGCCCCGCGGCGCGACGCGCCTAGGGCCACGCGCACGAACGGGCGGGCGGCCGGCACCTCTTCAAACGGCGCCGGCCGCCCTCACGAAAGCGAGGAGCACGCTACCATGATCCGAACCCCCCTGTGTGACCTGCTCGGCATCGAGCACCCCGTGTTCCAGGGCGGCATGGCCTGGATCGCCGACGCCAGCCTGGCCGCCGCGGTCTCCGAGGCCGGCGGCCTGGGCATCATCGCTGCCATGAACGCGGACGCGGCCTGGCTGCGCGACCAGATTCACGAGCTGCGCGCACACACCGACAAGCCGTTCGGCGTGAACATCATGCTCATGAGCCCGTTCGCCGACGAAGTGGCCCAGGTCGTCATCGACGAGCACGTGCCCGTCGTCGTCACAGGCGCCGGCAACCCCACGAAGTACATGGCCGCCTGGAAAGAGGCGGGCATCAAGGTCATCCCCGTCGTCGCCTCCGTGTCCATGGCCAAGCTCGTGGCGCGCCTCGGCGCGGCCGCCGTCGTCGCCGAGGGCGGCGAGTCGGGCGGCCACGTGGGCGACCTCACGACGATGGCACTCGTGCCGCAGGTCGTCGACGCCGTGAACATCCCCGTGCTCGCAGCGGGCGGCATCGCCGACGGCCGCCAGGTCGCGGCGGCGTTCATGCTCGGCGCGCAGGGCGTGCAGGTGGGCACGCGTTTCCTCGTCGCCACGGAGTGCACGGTCAGCCAGGTCTACAAGGACAAGATCCTCAAGGCCAAGGACATCTCGACCATCGTGACCGGCCGCCGCACCGGCCATCCCGTGCGCGCGCTCAAGACGCCGTTCACGCACGACTACGCCCAGCTCGAGGCAACGTGCCAGAACGATGACGAGCTGCACGGCACCTCCGCCGGTGCGCTGCGCAGGGCCGCGAAGGACGGCGACTCCGACCGCGGCTACTTCATGGCCGGCCAGGTTGCCGCCATGGTGAGCAAGGAGGAGCCTGCCGCCGCCATCATCGCCGACCTCATGGACGGGGCCGAGCGCACGCTCAAGGGGGCGGGCACGTGGATCGCGTAGAAACCCCCGTGCTCCCGAACGTCGCGCTGCTGTTTGCCGGCCAGGGAGCCCAGCACCCCGGCATGGGCGCCGAGCTTGCCGCCGCCGAGCCTGCGGCGCGCGCCGTGTTCGACGCGTGCGACGAGGTGCGCCCCGGCACGAGCGCGCTGTGCTTCGAGGGCAGCGCCGACGAGCTCAAGCAGACGGCCAACACGCAGCCGTGCATGTACGCGATGGACCTGGCGTGCGCCCGCGCGCTGCAGGCTCGCGGCGTGCGCCCCGCTTGCGTCGCCGGTTTCTCCCTGGGCGAGCTGGCCGCGCTGGCCTTTGCCGGCGTGCTCGGCGACGCGCAGGGCTTCGAGCTCGTATGCGAGCGCGCCCGCCTCATGGACGAGGCCTGCACGGCGCACCCGGGCGGCATGCTCGCGGTGCTCAAGCTGGCCCCCGAGCAGGTGGAGGAGCTCGCAAGCCAGGCCGGAGAGGCGTGGGCCGTCAACTACAACAGCCCCGCCCAGACCGTCGTCGCCGGCTCGGCTGCGGCACTCGAAACGCTGGCGCCCCTCGTGAAGCAGGCCGGTGGCCGCGCCATGCCGCTCGCCGTGTCCGGCGCGTTCCACAGCCCGTACATGCAGGCGGCCAGCGACGGCCTGCGCGCCTACCTGGAGACGCACCCGCTGCACCCGGCAGGCGTCGAGATCTGGGCCAACGCGACGGGCCGCCCCTACCCGGCCGACGCCGTCGAGCAGGCAAACTTGCTCGCGAGCCAGGTGGCCCACCCCGTGCGCTGGACGCGCACGCTGCAGGGCATGGCCGATCGGGGCATCGACACGTTCGTCGAGGTGGGTCCCGGCAAGGTGCTCACGGGCCTTGTGAAGCGCACGCTGCCCGACGCCCGCGCCCTGAGCTGCGAGACGCCCGCCGAGCTGGACGCCGTGCTCACCGAGCTCGGCCTGGCATAGCGCCCCGCACCCGCACGCACCCCGCCCGTCCGCGATCACGCGATCGCACGAAGGAGGCTTTTGCCCATGGCATGCACTGAGGACACTACGACCGCCACCGAGACCCCGCAGCGTCGCCTGGCCGTCGTGACCGGCGGCACGCGCGGCATCGGTCGCGCCATCTCCGAGGCGCTCGCGGCGCAGGGCTGCGACCTCGCGCTCGTCTACGCCGGCAACGAGCAGGCCGCAGCCGACACGCTCGAGGCCGTCCGGGCCTTGGGCGCCACGGCGTGCGCCTACCGCTGCGACGTGGCCGACGCCCAGGCCTGCACGGACGTCTGCAAGCAGATCGTCGCCGAGCAGGGCCCGGTCAGCGCCCTCGTCAACAACGCCGGCATCACGCGCGACAGCCTGCTCATGCGCATGAGCGAGGACGACTTCGACCGCGTCATCGACGTGAACCTCAAAGGCGCGTTCCACATGACGAAAGCCCTGTCCCGCACGCTCATGCGCGCCCAGGCAGGCCGCATCGTCAACGTGACGTCCGTCGTCGGCATCATGGGCAACGCGGGCCAGGCCAACTACGCCTCGTCGAAGGCCGGCCTCATCGGCCTCACGAAGTCGGTGGCGCGCGAGTTCGCCAAGCGCGGCGTCACGTGCAACGCCGTGGCGCCCGGCTTCATCGAGACTGACATGACGGCAGACCTGCCTGCCGACGTCCGCACCCGCTACGACGAGCAGATACCGCTCGGCCGCATGGGCAGCGCCGCCGACGTCGCGGCCGTCGTAGCGTTCCTCGCCAGCGAGGCAGCCGGCTACGTCACGGGCGAGGTCATCCGCGTCGACGGCGGCCTGCGCATGTAGCGCCCGGGCAGCCAGCCTCTCTTTCGTACCAACCGCAAGCAGGGCCCGTGCGCGGCCCGAGTTTGGAGCATGACCGATGGATCATCGCAGAGTCGTCATAACCGGCCTGGGCGCCGTCACGCCCCTGGCCCTTAACGCCCCCGACACATGGAAGGCCCTGAAGGCAGGCACGAACGGCGTCGGCACCATCACGCGTTTCGACACGGCCGACTTCAAGGTGTCCGTCGCCGCCGAGGTCAAGGGCTTCGACCCGCTCGCCTACCTCTCCAAGTCCGAGGTGCGTCACAACGACCCCAACGTGCAGTACGCCATCGCAGCCTCCGACGAGGCCGTGGCCGACGCCGGGCTCGTCATCCCCGGCGCCAAGGCGGGCGCAGGCGCTGCAGAGGACGCTCCCGAGCACGCCAACGTTGACCCCACGCGCGTGGGCACGTACGTGGGCTCGGGTATCGGCGGCTTCTCGACGATGATCGACCAGATCACGAAGTTCAACGAGGGCGGCCCTCGCAAGGTGTCGCCGTTCATGATCCCGATGATGATCGCAAACATGGCCTCGGGCGCCGTCTCCATGCGCCATCACGCCACCGGCCCGACGCTGCCCGTCGTCACGGCGTGCTCCACGAGCGCCCACGAGGTCGGCGAGGCCTTCCACGCCATCAAGGACGGTTACGCCGACGTGTGCCTGGCCGGCGGCTCGGAGGCAAGCGTCCTGCCCGTCGCCATCGCAGCGTTCACGAGCTGCATGGCGCTGTCGAAGAACCCCGACCCCGAGACGGCCTGCCGCCCGTTCGACGCCGAGCGCGACGGCTTCGTCATGGGTGAGGGCGCTGTCGTGCTCGTGCTCGAGGAGCTGGAGCACGCCCGCGCTCGCGGCGCCAAGATCTACGCCGAGGTCGCCGGCTACGGCAACACGGCGGACGCCTACCACATCACGTCGCCCGACCCCGAGGCGGCCGGCATCACGAACGCCATCAAGATCGCCGTCGCCGAGGCAGGCCTCGACGCGAGCGAGGGGCTCTACATCAACGCGCACGGCACGTCGACGAAGCTCAACGACGCCTCGGAGACGCGTGGCTTTAAGCAGGCCCTCGGCGAGGACGCGGCCCGCGCGGCCCACATCTCGTCCACGAAGTCGATGACGGGCCACATGCTCGGCGCGACGGGCGCCATGGAGGCCATGGTGTGCGCGCTGGCGCTGCGCGACGGCGTCGTGCCCCCGACCATCCACCTCGAGCACGCCGACCCCGAGTGCGACCTGGACTACACGCCCGGCACGGCCCGCACGTTCGACGGGCGCTGGGCACTCTCGACGAACCTCGGCTTCGGTGGCCACAACGCCGCGCTGGCGTTCAAGAAGTACGAAGAGGAGTAACCGATGGACCTCGAAACCCTGCGCGGCATCGTCGAGCTCATGGAGCAGCACGACCTGTCGCACGTGAAGATCGACGACGAGTCCGGCAAGATCGAGCTCGACCGCGGGCCCAAGGTCGCCCCGACCCCGGCGCCCGTCCCGCCCGTCGTCATCGCCGCCGCCTCCGGCTTCCCGGGCGCGGCACCCACGCCAGCCCCGGCGCCGGCCCCCGCATCGCCCGCGTCGGCGAGCACTCCCGCTCCCGCCCCCGCGGCGCCTGCGCCCAAGCCGGCCGACGACGGCTCCCGCGAGGTGAGCGCCCCCATGGTAGGCGTGTTCTACGCCGCGCCCGCGCCCGGCGCCGACCCGTTCGTCACCGTGGGCTCCAAGGTGAAGAAGGGCGACACGCTCTGCATCGTCGAGGCGATGAAGTGCATGAACGAGATCGCGGCCGAGTGCGACGGCACGATTGTGGACATCTGCGTCTCGGACGGTGAGCTCGTCGAGTACGGCCGCTGCCTCATGAAGATCTCGGAGTAGCCAGCGCACACGTCCGGCCCCGGCCTCGCCCTGCGCGACCGGGGCCGTCCCAACAAGGAGGCACCCATGGATAGGGAGCAGCTCAAGACGATCCTGCCGCACCGCGAGCCCATGCTGCTGCTCGACGAGGCGTCCGTCGTCGACGGGCAGGCCCACGGCACGTACCACGTGCGCGGCGACGAGTTCTTCCTGCAGGGACACTTCCCCGGCAACCCCGTCGTCCCCGGCGTCATCCAGTGCGAGATGATCGCGCAGAACTGCTGCGTGCTGCTCGCCGACGACCCGGCGCTCAAGGGCGCGACGCCCTACTACACGAGCCTGGACAAGGTGCGCTTCAAGCACCCCGTCGCGCCCGGAGACACCATCGAGCTCGTCTGCTCCATCACGAAGGCCAAGGGCCCGTTCCGCTTCGCGACGGGCACGGCCAGCGTCAACGGCACGCTGTGCACGACGGCCGAGTTCTCGTTCGCGCTCGTGCAGCCCAAGGCCCCCGAGGCCGAGTAGGCCGCCGAGCCGCGCGCCGTCCGCCCCTCCCCGATCACGAAAGCGTGTGCCCATGTTCTCGAAGATCCTGATAGCGAACCGTGGCGAGATCGCCGTGCGCGTCATCCGCGCCTGCAAGGAAATGGGCGTTCAGACCGTCGCCGTGTTCTCCACAGCCGATCGCGACGCCCTGCACGTGGCGCTTGCTGACGAGAGCTACTGCATCGGCGGCCCGCGTGCCCAGGACAGCTACCTCAACGAGGACGCCATCCTCACCGTGGCCGTCGAGTCGGGCTGCTCGGCCATCCACCCCGGCTACGGCTTCCTGTCCGAGAACGCCGACTTCGCCCGGCGCGTCCAGGAGTGCGGCCTCGTGTTCATCGGGCCCACGCCCGAGGTCATCGCCCAGATGGGCAACAAGGACCTCGCCCGCCGCGTCGCCCGCACGGCAGGGGCGCCCGTCGCCGAGGGCTGCGACCTGCTGTCATCGCCCGAGCAGGCCATCTCCGAAGCAGAGCGCATCGGCTGCCCCGTGCTCATCAAGGCGCGCGCAGGCGGCGGCGGCCGTGGCATCCGGCGCATCGACAACGCCCAGGACGCGGGCCACGCCTACCAGGAGGCGTTCAACGAGGCCGAGGCCGCCTTCGGTGACGGCGCGTGCTACATGGAGAAGTTCATCACCGACGCCCACCACGTCGAGGTGCAGCTGCTCTGCGACACATACGGCAACGTCGTCACGCTCGGCGAGCGCGAGTGCTCCGTGCAGCGCCGCAACCAGAAGCTGCTCGAGGAGAGCCCGTGCGAGTGCCTGCCCGACGACGTGCGCACCCGCCTGTACGCGGCGGCGCGCGCCATCGCTAAGGCCGTCGGCTACACGGGCGTCGGCACGATCGAGTTCCTCTACACAGACGCAGGCGAGTTCTACTTCATGGAGATGAACACGCGCCTGCAGGTCGAGCACCCCGTCACCGAGATGGTGACCGGCCTCGACCTCGTGAAGTGGCAGCTGCGCGTCGCCGCCGGCACCGAGCTGCCGTTCACGCAGGACGACATCCACGTGCGCGGCCACGCCATCGAGTGCCGCATCAACGCCGAGACGCGCGAGGGCATGCCAAGCTGCGGCAAGGTGACGATGCTGCACGTGCCCGGTGGCCCGTGGGTGCGCTTCGACTCGGCGCTCTACCAGGGCATGAACGTGCCACCCTACTACGACTCCATGCTCGGCAAGCTCATCGTACATGCCGGCACGCGCGAGGAGGCTATCCGCAAGATGCGCTCCGCCTTGGGCGAACTCGCCATCGAGGGCGTCTCCGACAGCTCGGAGCTGCAGCTCGACATCCTGAACAACGCCGAGTTCATCTCGGGCGTCTACCACACGAACCTCATGAGCCACCTGATGGGAGCGTAGCCGATGCCGTCGATGGACATGTTTGCCAAGCTCATCTCGAAGAAGAGCCGCAACACGCTCGAGAGCCCTTTGACCGAGGTTCCCGTCGAGGTGGCGGAGCGCCGGCTCTACGTGAAGTGCCCCAGCTGCCACCGCATCGTGGACGTCGAGGACATGGCGACCAACCTGGACGTCTGCCCCCGGTGCGGCCACCACATGCGCCTGACGGCCCGCCGGCGCATCGAGATCACGACCGACGCCGACAGCTTCGTCGAATGGGACGCCGACCTGCGCTCCCGCGACTTCCTGAACTTCCCGGGATATGCCTCGAAGCTCGAGAAGTACCGCGAGAAGAGCGGCGAGAACGACGCCGTCGTCTGCGGCCGGGCGACGATCGACGGCCTGCCGTGCGCCCTGTTCGTCATGAGCGGCGACTTCATGATGGGCTCCATGGGATCGGTCGTTGGCGAGAAGATCGCGCGGTGCTTTGAGAAGGCCGGCGAGGCGGGGCTGCCTGTCGTCGGCTTCACCGTGTCGGGCGGCGCACGCATGCAGGAGGGCACGACGTCGCTCATGCAGATGGCGAAGGTGTCCGCAGCCCAGAGGCGTTTCTCCGATGCCGGCGGCCTGTACGTGTGCGTGCTGACCGACCCGACGTCGGGCGGCGTCACGGCAAGCTTCGCCATGCTCGGCGACGTCACGCTTGCCGAGCCGGGCGCCCTCGTGGCCTTTGCGGGGCCGCGCGTCATCGAGCAGACGATCCACCGCAAGCTGCCCGCCGGCTTCCAGAGCGCAGAGTTCCAGCTCGAGCACGGCTTCGTCGACCAGATCGTCGCGCGCCCGCAGCTCAAGGGCTACCTGGGCCGTGTGCTGGCGCTGCACGGGGTCGGAGCGGACGGCGCGCACGTGCAGCCCGCAGCACCCGGCGTCGACACGGCGCTCGGCATCGCAGGCCGCTCGGCAGACGCTGAGACCTCGGCCGAGCACGCAGGCGGTGCCCATGGCGAGCGCCCGAGCGCGTCCGAGGTCGCGCAGGCCGTCGCAAGCACGGTCGCCGAGGCGGCCCAGGGCGTCGCGGCGCGCGTGGCCGACGGCGCGCAGGCCGTACTGCAGGAAGCCCATCGCGTGAACGCCGCACGCACGGGAGCGCCCGCTGAAGAGGGCGGCGCCCCGGAGCCGGCAAGCGCCGGCGCTACCTCGGAGCCTGGCGAAGCCACCCAGGGCGCCGGTGCCACGACAACCCCGGCGCCCGAGGCCGCGCCCGCCAGCGCCCCGACGGCTTACGACCGTGTGCGCAACGCGCGCAGCACGCATCGTCCGACGGCGCTCACGCTCATCTCGCAGGTGTTCGACGAGTTCGTCGAGTTCCACGGCGACCGGCGCTTCGCCGACGACGGCGCCGTCGTGGGCGGCATCGCGCGGCTCGGCGGGCAAGCCGTCACCGTCATCGGCACGGAGCGCGGCACGTCGACGAAAGACCGCGTCGCGCGCAACTTCGGCTCCGCCCATCCCGAGGGCTACCGCAAGGCACTGCGCCTCATGCAGCAGGCCGAGAAGTTCGGCCGGCCCGTCATCTGCCTCATCGACACGTCGGGGGCCTACTGCGGTATCGAGGCGGAGGAGCGCGGCCAGGGCCTCGCCATCGCCGAGAACCTCGCTGCCATGGCAGGCCTCACGGTGCCGCTCATCAGCGTCGTCATCGGCGAGGGCGGCAGCGGAGGCGCCCTTGGCCTTGGCATGGGCAACGAGGTGTGGATGCTCGAAAACGCCGTCTACTCCGTCATCAGCCCCGAGGGCTGTGCGTCCATCCTGTACAAGGACGCCGCCAAGGCCGCCCAGGCTGCCGAGCAGCTCGGGCTCACGGCCGACGACCTGCTGCGTCTCGGCATCATCGACCGTATCGTCTCCGAGCATGACGGCAACGTGTCCGCGCTGGCCGACGAGCTGCGCGCAGGCTTTGAGCAGACGCTCGCGACGCTGGGCATGCTGTCCGGCGATGAGCTCGTGGCGCAGCGCTACGAGCGCTTCCGCAAGATTGGGGTGATGGAGCAGTGAGCGCACAGGCATCGCGTCCCTCCCTGGGCATCGTCGTCGACTCGACAGCCATGCTCGCCCGCTCCGAGGCGACCTCCCTCGACGTCTCGCTCGTAAGCAACCGCTACGTCGTCGACGGGCAGGAATATGTCGAGTCGTTCATGGACGCCAACGGCGACTACGACGCCGCCCTGCGCGCCGGCAGCGCCAGCGAGTCACACGCTGCGAGCGCCGACGCCTTCCGCGCCGCGTTCGAGCCGCTCGTGAGCGCCGGACGCAATGTGCTGTGCGTGACGCTCTCGTCGCGCCTGGGCAGCACGTACCGCAACGCCTGTCGCGCGGCCGACCAGGTGCAGGGCGCGCTAGCCGACGCCGGGACGGGCTCGACAGCGCACATCGCCGTGCTCGACTCGCTTGGCGGCTTTGCCGGCATCGAGTACCTCGTGCGCCGCGCCCGCGAGCTCGAGGCGAGCGGGGCCGGCTTCGAGACCGTCGTCGACGATCTCGTGCACGCCCGCGAGCGCCAGGGCGTGTGTTTCTCCGTGCTGACGACGGAGCCGTTGCGCTCGGCGGGGCGCCTCTCCATGCTTCCGCAGTCCGTGACGACGCTGCTCAACCGCCTGCCCGTGTTCACGATCCGCGACGGCGCCATAGCCTGTGCTGCCGTTGCCCGCGGCACCGACGTCGCCGCCCGCGAGATGGTCGCGCAGGTGCCCGTCGACGCGCGCGACCTGACGCTTGCGCACTACGGAGCGCGTGGGCCCCTCGTCGTCGAGCTGCTCAAGGCGGCGAAGGCGGCGTTCCCGCAAGCAAAGATTCGCGTGAAGGACGGCGGCCCCGTGCTGTCGTGCAACCTCGGCCTCGGCGCGGCCTCCATCTCCTGGGCGCCGACTGACGCCGCCTAGGGCCGCCCACCCGCACGCTCACATCGCCAGAATCACGAAACGAAAGCGGCGCCGTCGGCCTTATGCCTTCGGCGCCGCTTTATTACAACGGCAACAACGAGCGGGTATTATCCCGATAACTCGCTGGGCATCCGCACAGAACAGGAGATCGGACATGGACGACCAGAACGTCGCACATGAGACGCCGCAGGTCAGGCTCGGCTTCATCGGCTTCGGCAACATGGCGCAGGCCCTGGCGAAGGGACTCGTCAACGCCGGCGCCATCGATCCCGCACACGCCTGTGCCTGCGCTCGCGACTGGGACAAGCTCTGTCGCACGACTGGCGCGCTCGGGATCACGCCCCTGCACAGCGCCGCCGACGTCGTGGATGTTGCCGACGTCGTGGTCGTTGCCGTGAAGCCTTACCAGGTGGCCGACGTGCTTGCCCCCGTACGCGAGGCGCTGGCCACCCCTGGCAAGGTCGTGCTCTCCGTAGCCGCCGGCATGCCGTTCGAGACATACGAGCAGATCCTCGCGCCCGGCACGCATCACGTGAGTTGCGTGCCCAACACGCCGGTCTCCGTGGGGCAGGGCGTGTTCGTCGTCGAGGACGTCGACTCGCTGGACGCAAGCGAGCGCACTCTGCTCGACAGGCTGCTCGGCAGCGTTGGCATCGTCGTACGCGTCGACACAGCGCACATGGGCGTCGCCGGCACGATCGCGGGCTGCGGCCCCGCCTGGATCTGCATGGCCATCGAGGCCCTGGGAGATGCCGGCGTCAAGCACGGCCTCACGCGCGCCCAGGCCTACCAGCTTGCAGGCCAGATGGTCGCCGGCACGGGCGCCATGCTCGTGGCGAGCGGCGAGCACCCCGGTGCGCTCAAGGACGCCGTATGCTCCCCCGGCGGCACGACGATCAAGGGCGTCGCCGCCCTGGAGCGCGCCGGCCTGCGCTCCGCTATGATCGACGCCGTAGACGCCGTGGAGGGCTGGTAGAAAACACGCCCGTGCTCCATCCGTGGAGAAGGTATGCCCTCGCCGTGCAATGTCTTACACGAATGCGGATGATCTTGCTACCATACGCCTAGGCAATACAGAGAGGGCGCCCCGTGACGAGGTACAGTCAACAGGGCGCCTTCTTTTTTGCCGTCGTTCGGAACAGGGCGCACCCCTGCTCGCGTCCCGCAGTCACGCTGCGCCACCCCTGCGCGGCGCCGGGCTGGCCTCGCCCTCCATCCGAGGCCCCGGACTGGTCGCCCGTCAGCCGACCCCGAAGCGATCCAAGCAAGGAGCACCACCAGATGGATACCGCATCCTCCCTTCGGCCTGGCCAGGCCCTGCCCATGCTCGTCGTGCTGTTTGCCGCGGCGTTCGTGGCGACGTACAACGAGAACATCATGAACATGGCACTCGTCAGCCTCATGGCCGAGCTGTCCGTCGACGCCGTCACGTCTCAGTGGCTCGTCAGCGGCTACATGGTCGTCTCGACGCTCATGGTCGTCACGACGAGCTTCCTGTTCCAGCGCTTCCACCTGCGCCCGCTGTTCTTCGTCGCGACGGCCGTCCTCGCCGCAGCCTCCGTCGTGGGGGCACTGGCACCGAGCTTCCCGCTGCTGCTGGCGTTTCGCCTGCTGCAGGCCGTCGGCGCCGGCATGCTCATCCCGCTCATGATGAACTCCATCCTACTCGTCGCGCCGCGCCAGAAGCTCGGCACGTACATGGCCATCGGCAGCTGCATGATCACGTTCGGGCCGGCGCTGGCTCCCGTGCTCTCCGGCCTGCTCGTCACGCTGTGCGGCTGGCGCTTCGTGTTCGTGCCGGTGGTCATCATCTCGCTCGTCGTCCTGGCCGCCGGCATACCGCTCGTGCGCAACGCCAACCCGACGCAGGCCATCTCCATCGACCCGCTCTCAGTGGCGCTGGCCGCCGTCGGCCTGTTCGCCTTCGTGTACGGCGTGTCCATCCTGTCGACTCAGCTCGTGGTCGCGCTCGTCGCCATCGCCGTGGGCCTGGCCGGCATCGCTGCGTTCGTGGCGCGGCAGTTCGCGATGAAGCGCTCCGGGCGCGAG
Organism: Coriobacteriia bacterium; assembly: GCA_018368455.1. Classification (NCBI taxonomy): domain Bacteria; kingdom Bacillati; phylum Actinomycetota; class Coriobacteriia; species Coriobacteriia bacterium. The sequence continues at coordinate 113,778 of JAGZEG010000004.1, read as the reverse complement.
CCACTGCTCGACATGACGCCGATGCGCTCGGGCCGCTTCTTCCCGGCCTGCCTGCTCGTCATGATCGCGATGATGTGCATGTTCTCCATGAGCGTGCTGCTGCCGCTTTACTTCGAGAGCGCACTCGGGCTGACGTCGCTCGTCTCAGGCTGCCTGCTGCTCGTGCCCGTGCTGCTCAATGCCGGCGTGGCCCTCGTGGCCGGGCGCATCGAGGACGCGAGTGGCGAGTGGCCGCTGCTGCCGATCGGCTTTGCGCTGGCGCTGGCAGGCATGGTGCTCAACGCGCTGTTCGGCGCGACGTTGGCGCTACCGGCCGTGTTCGTGGCCAGCATCCTGGTGTTCTGCGGAGCGGGCGCCGTCATGTCGCCGTCGCAGACCGCCGGTCTCAAGACGCTGCCGCGCGAGCTCAACCCCAGTGGCGTGTCGCTGCTCAACATCTTCGTGCAGGTCGCGGCCTGCGTGGCGCCGTCGCTGTTCATCGGCCTGATGTCCGGGACGCAGGCCGGCCTCATCGCAGACGGGACGAGCGCCGCCGCAGCTGCGGGCGCCGGCTTTGCGCAGGCTGCGACTGTGGCGGCCGTCGTCGCCGGCGTCGGCGTGCTCATCGCGCTGGCCTACGCGTGGTTCATGCGGGGGCTGCGCCACAAGAGCGGCGCGCGGCGTTAGGAGGCCCCTGGCAGCACAAGGCAACCGGAAACCGGGGCGTCCGCAGCCGGCCCAAACGACAATCGCAGGCCGGAAGTAAGGGGCTTACAATAGGACGAGAGACATACCTCGTCACCTGTTGTCGGTTGATCTCTTCCAAGGAGCCTCATGTCGCAATCTCAGTCTTCCCTTCTCGCTGCGGCACGCTCGTATCTGCCTCGCCCGCTCGTGCCCTACGTGGGCTATGCCCTGCTCGTCGCCTGGCAGTCGATCCTGTTCTCGAGTCCCATCGTCAACCGCGGCGTCTCGATGATCCGCACTCACCTGTTCGCCATGGCAGCCGTCGCGCTGACGGCGCTGGTCGTCGCCCTGCTGGCCAAGCGCCTTGCGCCAGCCACCCGTCATCGCAGCTTCGCGTTCGGATCAGCCGTGCTCGGGGCGATCGGCACGCTCGTCATCTGGCTCACCGAGCCGCTCGGCCTCGGCGCCGGAGGCTCGGTGACCGGCTACGTCCTCTCGTCGGTCGGCCTCGCATGGCTGCTCCTCTGCTGGCAGGAGTGCCTCGCCTCCCGTGGCGTCCGCAGCGCCGTGCTCACGCTCGCCCTGGCATCCGTGGCCGGCCTGGCCGCGTTTGCGGCGCTCATGCTCGTCCCGAACGCCGTCGCGGCCGGCATCGGCGTGGCGCTGCCCCTCGGCTCCGCAGCGCTGCTCATCCTCCTGGGCGTGCCGGCGCACCTCTCGCAAGACGCTCCCGACGCATCTACGGCGAGCCAAGAGCCTCCCGCTAACACGCGCGGGCTCCCCGGCTGGCTCGGGGGCATCCCGCTCAACCTCATGGCCATCGTCCTGCTCGCCTCGCTCGTCGGGGGCGCCATGCGCACGACGGGCACGCTGCGCCTACTCGACTTCACCGTCGCCGCCGAGTGGGTCGGCTTCTGCCTGAGCAGCGCCTTGGCAACGGTCATTGCCTGCGCCGTTGCCTTCGTCTCGCACCGCCGCAGCATCCTGACCGCGTTCTTCTTCGCGCTTCCGCTCATGTTCGTCGGGTGCATCGCGCTCGTCAGCCCTGTGGCGGCGCCAGCCATGGCCGGGCAGGGCGTCGTCGCCATCGGCTCCAGCGTCATCCGCATCCTCGTCTGGTCGCTGGTCGCCGGCGAAGCACTGACGCGCCATAGGCCCGTGCTGGGCATATTCGCCATCAGCCTCGCTGCGGAATACCTGGGCTACCTGCTGGGCCAGGGCATGGGGTCGAGCGGCGCCGTCGACACGCAGGCGTGCGTGTACGTTGCGCTGTTCGCCATCCTCGTCATAGCGCTCGTGCTCGTGGGCATGCAGGGCAAGCTGCTCGTGTCGCGAGACGCCCTCGAAGGCCCGCGCGCCAACGTGTTCGAGACACGCGTCGAGGCGCTCGCCCAGCGCGCGAAGCTCTCGGCCCGCGAGACGCAAGTGCTCGCGATCTGGGCGTCGGGACACAGCGGCGCCTACGTCGAAGAGACGCTCGGCATCTCCAAGAACACCGTCAAGACGCACCTCTCCCACATCTACGCCAAGACGAAGACGACGAATCGCGAAGAGCTCGTGTCATTGCTCGAAACGATGGACGAGGGCGGCTCGCCCGCAGCCCAGTAAGGCGTCCCCGACGCAGGCCTCCCCTGGCAAAAGCCATATCGCAGCACAGGGGTGATGTTCGTCAAAATACCAGGTCAGAGCATCACCATCGCGCTGCGATTCCCCAACAGCGTCCCGATGCGCATCATGGTGCCCGGCAAGCGAGGCGCCGCCCTCCCCCGCAGGGCGGCGGCGCCACAACACCCCGGTCGACGCCTCTTAAACAGAAGGCGTCGCAACCCTTACGGAAGGGAACCACCCATGAGCGCAGCATCTTCCATCACCCGTCGCGACCTGCTCGCCGGCAGCGGCGCGCTCGCCCTTGGCGTCGCTGGCGCCAGCGCCCTAGCTGGCGTCGCCCGTGCCGACGAGGCCGGCGCGAGCCAGGCCTCTGACGCCAGCGCGGCGTCGTGGCGCACGGCCCCCGAGCCCGTAGCCGACGCAGACATCGCCCAGGCATACGACGTCGACGTCGCCATCGTCGGTCTGGGCCACGCGGGCCTGGCCGCCTACCGCGAGCTCGCCGAGCAGGGCGTGAACGTGCTCGTCGCCGAGAAGCAGGAGAAGGACAGCTGGTTCACGCTGGGCCACGACATCGGCCACATCAACTCCAAGGCGCTCGCCAAGTACGACGTGCCCGAGGTCGACCCCGTCGAGTTCGTCAACAACTGGGAGCTCCAGGCGCACAACAAGGCCAACCCGGCGCTCGTCATGAAGTTCGCCAAGCACTCCGGCGAGGCGGTCGACTGGTACCTCGAGGCCGTTGACGCCGACATCGTGGACAAGGCCCACGTCACGCACTGGCCGGACAACGAGCACACGATCCACCAGCTCAACAACGGTCTGCGCTACTACGCGGGCACGCTGCAGTGGTGGGAGGACAACTGGAACGGCAAGGGCATGGTCAACAACGGCGAGGGCCTCGAGATGAAGGACCTCTCCCGCTGCCAGCTCAGCTACGTTGAGCAGAACTACGCCGCCAACGCCCAGGTCCTGTTCGGCACGTCGGCCGTGCAGCTCGTGAAGGACGGCGACGCGGTGACAGGCTTCGTCGCCAAGGCTTCCGACGGCTCCTACGTCAAGGTGAACGCCTCCAAGGGCGTCATCCTGGCCGGCGGCGGCTTCGGCGGCAACGCGGAGATGTGTGCCGACCTCCTGCCCCAGATCGCCCGCACGTTCGCGCCGGGCGAGGACTTCGCCGGCATGATGGATCGCGACGGCTCGGCCATCCAGATGGGCGTGTGGGCCGGTGGCCGCCTCGAGACGGACATCTCGTCCATGAACTTCGACTCCATGACGATCCCGGACTACATCCCTGGCCCGCTGTGGGTCGACGGTGACGGCGAGCGCTTCCAGAACGAGGGCTTCGGCGGCCCCGAGCTCAACGGCTTCCAGCTCGCCCGCCTGCACCGCGGCAAGATCATCTCGGTGTACGACAGCGGCTATGCCGACCAGATCATCATCGGCTTCCCGGGCCACCAGGCGTTCGACTATGCCGACGAGGCGACGGTCGAGAATATGAAGGCCACCATCGCCGCGGCTCAGGGCACGGGCGCCGAGGGGGCAGAGGGCTGGTTCTGCGCCGACACGCTCGACGAGCTCGCCGACTTCATCGGCTACAACGCCGATCAGAAGGCCACGTTCCTCGCCACGGTCGAGCACTACAACGAGCTGTGCGCCGCAGGCGTCGACGACGACTTCGGCAAGGACCCGCGCTTCCTGTTCGCCGTGGAGAACGGCCCGTTCTATACGCACGTCACCGAGCCGGCGCTCGGCTTCGCGCTCGTGACGACCGGCGGCTTCGTCACGACGAACGACCAGCAGGTGCTCGACGAGAACTACCAGCCCATCGAGGGCCTCTACGCCACGGGCAACAACTGCGGCATGCGCTTCGGGCCGGCATACATCACGCCCATCCCCGGCGTGAGCATCGGCATGTGCATCACGCTCGGCCGCGAGCTCGGCACCTACCTCGCCGGCAAGTAAGGCCGGGCGTCTAGAACCGCGCACGGCAGGCGGCCCCATCCCAAAGCGCGGCGGGATGGGGCCGTCCTCGTTTTACCGGAGCAAGCACATCGGGCGGCGCGGCAACTTGGCGACGCCGCTCCCCGCCCTGCCGCCCTGCACGCCACACATCCCGGCATCCCCGTCCCAGCCCGAAGGGCATTCCGCCCGCAACGGGCGGCGCACGAAAAGCCCTCCCGCCCCGGTGCTTCCGCTGGGACGGGAGGGCCTATGGGTAGCGGCGCATCAGGTCAGGCGAATCGGGGGATAGCCCGACCGGACGCGCCGCACACCGTCGTGCTTAGAGGACTTCCTGGCCGGTGATGAGCTTGCCGGCGACGCGGCCGTGCGTCATGGCCATGCCGATGGAGTTGCCGGCGAACGGCGTGGCGTACGAGTTGCCGTAGCGCTCGCCCAGGCAGTTACCTGCAGCCCACAGGCCGGGGATAACGTTGCCACTGACGTCGAGCACCTGCAGGTTGTTGTTCGTCTCGAGACCGGCCAGCGTCACGAGGCCCGCGCTCGTCGTCTTGGAGTTATCAGCCGGAGCCGTGTAGAACGGCGGTTCGTCGATCGGCACCATGTACTTGGCGTCCTTGCCGTACTGCGAGTCCTTGCCCGACGCACACAGCTCGTTGTAGGCCGCGACCTGCGCCAGAGCCGTCTCGAGCGCCTCACCCTCGTAGCCGGCGAGCTTCAGCGCGCCCTCAAGCGTCTCGGAAGCGTAAACCGTCGAGGGGTCGCGCTCAGCGATGATGCACTTGCGCACCGGACCGCCCTCGGGGTTCTCGAGCTCGATGGCCTCCATGTCGGCGACGAGCTCCTCGTAGTAGACCGGGCGGCCGTAGTTCGGCGCGCCGTGGTCGAGGCCAGCGTTCTTGAGCGTCTCGTAGTACTTGGCGTCCGTCACGGTCGCGACGACACCGGCAGGCTGGAGCAGCGTAGCCTCGGTGACGCCCACCGCGTTGGCCTCGTTGCAGAAGCGCTCACCGTTGGCATTGAGGAACAGGTACGGGCACGTGCCCCAAGGGCCGCCACCGCCACCGCCGGTGTTCATCGAAGCACGGGGCGTGGGCTCCATGACAGCGCCGATCCAGCAGGCCATCTTCTGGCCGTCGCCCGTGCAGTCGGCGAACGGCGAGAACAGGTCGTCCTGCGTGAGGCCCTGGCGCGCATTGAACTCGGCGATGTCAGCGTTGAGGTTCCACACCATCTTGTAGTCGCCGCTATAGTCGCCCAGGCACAGGATGACGCCCGTCTTGGCCTTGTACTCAACGTACGTCTCGTCGTCGTTCTTCTGCGAGATGGCGCCCGTGACCGCACCGGACTCGTCCGTCGTCAGCTTGAGGGCACGCTCGCCGTAGTGCCACTCGGCGCCGAGCTCCTGGCCCTTGAGAATGGCGAACTGCATGACCTCGTCCAGGCGCGACATGGCGGCGCAGCCGGGGATGGAGTTGTCGTGGCTGATCTCGCCCATGAACTGGGCGACGGCGGCGTAGGAGCCGTTGCCGCCGCACATCATCGGATACTCGACGGGGCCGTCGGCCGTGGAGCCGGAGACCTGGCAGATGACCTGGCTCGGATCGAACGGAGAGGCCTCGGGGTTACGCTCGGTCGTCGGCATGATCTTGATGCGATCATCAGGCCAGCTCACGAGGCTCTGCAGATGGTCGAACATCTCGCCGGAGTTCGCAACGAACTTGCGGATGATCTCGGGGTTGCAGCGGCCGCCGGCACGACGCACGAACTCGTTGGTGACCTCGCCCACGTCGTAGGGGCCGTAGCCCTGGTCGATGAGCCACTGCGAGTTGATGTGGCCGATGTCCTCGCCCTTGACCTTGCGCATGTCCTCGGCCCACTTCTCGACCACGATGACCTTGGCGCCGCCCTCCGCGGCAGCAAGGGCAGCGTGAATGCCGGCGTGGCCGCCACCGAGAACGAGCACGTCGCACTCGTAGGTCTCGGAGGGCTCGCCCGTCTCGGGAGGCAGGCCGAGCCAGTCCTCGGCGCACTGGTAGTAGGACGTGACCGCAGCCTTGTGGGCCTCCTCGGCCTCTGCGCGTGTGGCGCCGACCAGACCGGAAGCGGCAACGGCGCCGGCGATGCCGACGGCGGCGGAGCCGGCGACGAAGCTACGGCGGTCCATACTGAGCTGTGCCATGTGGTTCCCCTTTCTTCATGGTACGGCGATACGATGACGCGAGCACCCCGAGCAGGACGCCCGGGGCCCGCGGCTGGTTTTCAGCTTACGCAACGAGGCGTGCCAAAAGGGGTGATTTGGTATTTGCGCAGGTCAGAGGCCATACATGGCGCGTCAAGACTCGCCGGCATAACCAAAATGGATGATCCCGGCGGGTGAGGGTTAACGCTGTCGCACAAGGGCAGAAACTGACGGGGACGCCCTGATCTGGCCAAAAACACCGAGCTTTGTGAGTCCTCCCTCCTATGCGAGGCGCCCCGGGAACGTACGGGCCCTGACTGCCGCAGCACAGGTCGCCGAAAGTGCGGGTTCGCGGCCCGCAGGGAGCGCGTTCGGCACAGGCGGGCTCGCAAAGCGGCATGGTTTTGGCCACGCCAGGCCTTCCCTCCCCTGCCAGGTCAGGACATGTCCCACAAAAACAAATAAAGCCCCGCATCCATCCGATATTCTGGATGGATGCGGGGCTCCGGCAGAACGGCGCCGCTTTAAGGCGTTACAGCTTCGCGATGATGGCGTCAGCGTAGGCGCTCGTGGAGACACAGCCCTCCGTCGAGCCGGTGATCGTACGCTTGATGTCGTACGTGACGTCCTTGCCCTCGCCCAGAACCGCGCGCACGGCAGCAAGGATGCGATCAGCCGCCTCCTTCTCGCCGAGATGCTGCAGCATCATGACGGCAGACAGGATCTCGGCCGTGGGGTTGGCCTCGTTCTTGCCGGCATGGCTCGGGGCGCTGCCGTGAACAGGCTCGAACAGCGCGACGTCCTTGCCGATGTTGGCACCCGGCGCGATGCCCAGGCCGCCAACAAGGCCGGCGCACAGGTCACTCACGATGTCGCCATACAGGTTGGGCAGCACGAGCACGTCGAAGTTCTCGGGGTGCATGACGAGGCCCATGCACGTGGCGTCGACGATGCGGTCCTCGAACTCGATGCGGCCCTCGTACTCCTTGGCAACCTCGCGGGCCACGCGCAGGTACAGGCCGTCCGTGTACTTCATGATGTTGGCCTTGTGCACGGCCGTGACCTTGTGGCGACCGTTGGCCAGCGCGTACTCGAAAGCGTAGCGCACGATGCGCTCGGAGCCGGACACGGAAATCGGTTTTATCGTGATGCCGGAGTCGGGCTTGATCTGGCCCGCGCCCGAGGCGTTCACGTAGTCGATAAGCCCCTTGGCGCCTTCAGAGCCTTCCTCGAACTCGATGCCGGCGTAGAGGTCCTCGGTGTTCTCGCGCACGAGCACGAGATCGATGTCGTCGTAGCGCGCGCCGTTGCCCGGCAGCGTATAAGCAGGCCTCAGGTTGACGTAGAGGTCGAGGCGCTTGCGCAGCGCGACGTTGCAGCTGCGGAAGCCGTAGCCGACCGGCGTCGTGATGGGGCCCTTGATGGCGACCTTGTTCCTCTGGATGGACTCGAACACGGACTCGGGCAGCGGGGTGCCGTACTTGTCCATGACGTCCGCGCCGGCCTCGACCTCCTCCCAGGCGATGTCGACGCCGGTGGCGTCGACGACGCGGCGCATGGCCTGGCAGATCTCCGGGCCGATGCCGTCGCCGGGAATAAGCGTGACGGTGTGCTGTGCCATGTCGTTCTCCTCGATCTCATAGCGGGTCTTTGGGAACGGGCAGCGCCGGCCACAAGAATGGGCCCGCGCGTCCTGACGTGCAACGTGCGGGCCCATTCTAGCGCGCGGATGTCGCAGCATCCCGACAGCGCGTCACATTATGTTGTCGACCTGTTACTTTCTGCAGATCTCAATAATCTGGCGGGCGCGGTTGGACAGGGCGCCCTTCGACGACTGGGCGTCGAACTTCATGCGCTCGGCCAGGGCAGCGCGAACGGACGCGTCCGTCGTGGGCTCCTGAGCGAACGCGGCAATCGCGTCGAGCATGCCCGGGAACTCCTGGTCGCCGTGGTAGCACTGCAGTGCCTCGTCGAGCAGCGGCCACACGCGCGTCGACCAGCCGGGCTGGATGCCCATCGTCGTGAAATAACGAAACGCCGTCACGCGCAGCAGGCCGGACTCTTCGTCGAACAGAGACGTCTCAGCCCCGTCGTACGCCTTGGCCGCCGTCTCGGGGTCGACGCTCGCCAGCGACGTCAGTGCGTCGAGCACCTCCCAGCGCGTCTGAGCCTCCGGGCGCTCGATGGCGTCAATGAGATCGTCGACGAATGGGGCGATAGCCTCGGGCCTGATGCGCGCGAGCTCGGCGATGACGTGCGCCGACATCTGGCGAGCCTTACGATCACGCCCCGACAGGTTCTCAACGAGCGTGGGGAGATTCTTAATCGCCTGATCAACCTGAGCGTTGAGCGCTTCTTCGCTATTCGCCACGGAACGGCTCCTCTCTGGGCGGGGACAAAAGCGCGCCCGACACCGCATGCGCTGCGATGCCAGGGCGCGCCGATTCCGCCGTGTTCAGAAAATCTGACTACGCCTAGTGTAACCAGCTGGGGCCCTTTGCAACGGAACGGCAGCGAGGAACCGTCAAAACACCAGGGAATGTGGGCACGATATCCCTCAACGCTACCAGCAGTGGTGAAACGTTAAGCCAATATTAATCCGCGCACAGGGACGCCTTAATGTGCGCGCCGCATGATGGGATCATCCATTGGGAGCTGCACGGCTCCCCCACGAGAAGGGACGACCACCATGAGCGACCCCACGGCAACGGATGCAACCGGCCCCGCCGCAACACCCTCCGACGAAGAGAAGATGCGCAAGGCCGAGCTTGTCCGCGACAAGACAGGCGTAAGCTTCGAGGAGGCGCGCGCGGCCCTGGAGCTGAGCGGCTACGACGTGCTCGACGCCGTCGTGCTGCTCGAACGCCAGGGCAAGACGGCCGCCAAGACGGCGAGCTACGCTACGTCGGGCGCTACGTCGGCCGACGAGCAGGACGCGGCGCGCATGGCCCAGGCCCAGAGCGATTACGAGCAGTCCACGAAAGCCAACGCGTTCGTCGACGGGTTCTCCCGCTTCATGGGGTGGCTCAAGCGCGTTCTGCGTAAGAGCGTCGACACGTCACTCGTGGCCGAACGCCAGGGCAGGCAGATGTTCTCCATGCCCATCCTCATCGTGATCTTGCTGGTGGTCTTCGCGTTCTGGGTCACCATCCCACTGCTCATCATCAGCCTGTTCTTCGAGTTCCGCTACCATTTTGACGGCGTGGGAACCATTGAAGTCAACCTGAACGACCTGTCGGACAAGGCTTCCGACGGCGTGGATAACCTCAAGCGCACCGTCATGGGCGACGAGGCGTCGAACCAGAACGGCACGCAGCAATAGCAGGAAGCGGGGCGCACATGGCCGAGGGCGCAGGGCGGATCCTCATCGTCGAGGACGAGGAGAAGATCGCGCGCTTCATAGAGCTCGAGCTGACGCACGAGGGCTACGCGGTCGACAAGGCGGTCGACGGACGCGCCGGCGTGGAGCAGGCGCTTGCCGCCTCATACGACCTCATCCTGCTCGATGTCATGCTGCCCCAGCTCAGCGGCTTGGAGGTGCTCCGAAGGATCCGCCGCGTCTCCAGCGTGCCCGTCATCCTGCTCACGGCCCGCGACGCCGTCATGGACAAGGTCGCCGGCCTGGACGCCGGGGCCGACGACTACATCACGAAGCCGTTTGCCATCGAGGAGCTCCTCGCCCGCATCCGCCTGGCGCTGAGGCACAGGCCGGCGACCGAGAAGGCCGCGGGCCCGCAGGGTGAGGACGCACACGAGAGCGTGTCTGCCGGCACAAGTGCGGCGAGCACGGAACCGGGGGCAGCCTACGCGGCAGGCCGCGTGCGACTCGACGTCGACCGGCACGAGGTCGCGGTCTTGGCGACAGACGGCACCCCCGCGCGCGTCGAGCTCACGAACCGCGAGTTCGACGTCCTGCGCGCCCTCATGGCTCGCAAGAACATCGTGCTGACCCGCGAGCAGCTCGTGCGCGAGGCCTGCGGCTACGACTATGTGGGCGAGACGAACGTCATCGACGTCTACGTGCGCCACATCCGAGCCAAGATCGACGACCGCTTCGGCCTGGAGCTCGTCTCGACCGTGCGGGGAGTGGGCTATGTCGTCCGCGAGGAGTAGCAAGCCGAAAGCGCGGGCTCCCAAAGACGGCGTCAGCAAGCGCGCGTCGTCCATTGCGCGCAGCATCGCCCTGTCCTCGTGGGCGAACCGGCTCGCGACGTTCATCCTGCTCGATGTCGCACTGTGCGTCGCACTTGCCGGAACGTTCGTCCACGAGTGCCTGCAGCAAATCCCCGAGCAGTCCCGCGCCGACATCAAGCTGTTCGAGCCCGGCCAAACCGTGTTCTGGCGCGCCAACAACCCAGGACTCGAAGACGACGCCCTCGTGTTCGCCGCCCCCGTGCGCGACGCAGACGGCGCCATCGCCCGGGGCGAGGCGGGATCGGGCGCCGCCTACGAGTACGTGTTTCCCCTCTCCAAACTGTGGAACCACGCGCTGCCCATCGGCATCGTGGCGCTGTCCGTCGAGGCCGTCGTGCTGCTGAGCGGCGTCACGGAGGCCCGCCTCATCAGGCGCAGGCTCCGTCCGCTCAACGAGCTCGCGCTCACGGCGGAGGCCATCGGCAGCGCGACGGCAGAGCCCGTCGACTCCGACGCGCTCGCCCATCTCGAGCACGCCATCGAGACGGCGTCTGTCGACATGCCGCGCGTATCGACGGGCGACAAGGACCTGCAGAGCATCGAAATCGCACTGAACGGCCTGCTGCGCCGCATGCAGGAGGCAAAGCTGCAGCAGATGCGCTTCGTCTCGGACGCCTCGCACGAGCTGCGCACGCCCATCGCCGTCGTGCGGGGCTACGTTGACATGCTCGACCGCTGGGGCAAGACGGACGAGGCCGTGCTCGACGAGTCCATCGCCGCGCTCAAGGCCGAGACGGCGCACATGCAAGAGCTCGTGGAGCAGCTGCTCTTCCTGGCCCGCGGCGACTCGGGCAGGCAGGCGATGACGCCCGAGGCGTTCGATCTGGGAGCGCTCGTGGAAGAGGTCGCCGAGGAGTCCCGCATGATCGATGCACAGCATGCGTACACCGTGCGCCGAGGCAGCGAGGCCTGCGGGGACGCCCCAGCCGAGCTCATCGTGGCTGACCGAGCCATGGTCAAGCAGGCGCTGCGCATCATCGTGAGCAACGCCGCGCGCTACTCCCCTCCCGGCACGGCGATCGAGCTCGGCTCGCGCGTCGATCCGACGAGGAACATGCACGGCTGCTTTGTGGAAGACCACGGCATGGGCATGACGCAAAACGACGTCGCCCACGTGTTCGAGCGCTTCTACCGCGCGGATGCGGCCCGCAGCGAGCACAAAGACGGCACCGGGCTCGGCCTGGCGGTCGCCAAGTGGATCGTCGACGCCCACGGCGGGAAGATCGACGTGCTGACGCGCGAGGGCCTCGGCACGCGCTTCACCGTGTGGCTGCCGGACGGGCACCGACGCGACGTCTAGGTCGAGCCGGGCGGCAGCCAGGCGCTCGGCCAAACCACCGCACTATAAGCGATCTTTGCCGCCGGGGCGCAGTTCCGCAACAGCAAAGGGCACCCGGCCGCGTGACAGCGCGCGATCGGGTGCCCCCGCGAGCATAACCGAGAATGTCGGCCCTATCCCAGGGCCACCAAGCACAGCCGCAGCGCGTAGCCGCCGCCAACGCTCGCCAGCAGCGCCACAGCCGCCAGCGCGCCGAGCAGCCCGCGGCGCACGCCGGCGGCCGAAGGCTCGTCGGATCCCGTGCGTACCCGTCCGCAGACGAGCGCCACAAGGCCGCATGCCACCGGCACGACGATGCCGCACGCCACGCCGACGCCCCAGAACAGCGAAGCCTGCGCGCCGGAAAGCAGCGCGGACAAGCGCTCGCCCGCGGCAGCCTGGCCGCCCGAGTCACCAACCGTAAACGTGCTCATGGAGAATGCCGACTTCGTCGCGGCGGCTTCGGCCTGCGTATCGAGCGAGAACCACCCGAGGTATGCCGCCAGGCACGCGCCCGCAACGACGGCGCATGCCAGCAGACAGCACCTCCCGAGCGCCAGCGCGTCGGCGTCGGCGCGTACGCAGGCCAGCACCAGGTGAGCCGCGCTTCCCATAACGAGCGCGCCTCCCGCAAACAAGCCCATCGTCGCGAACAGCTCACCGCCCGGCTTTGCCGACAGCAGGTAGCCGCAGGTCGTGCCCGCCACGAGCAACGCGGACACCACAAGCGTAGCCCAGCCGCACCACGCCGGGACGCTGCCGTCCTCAGCGCGGCTCGACATGACCAGCACGACGACGCACACCACGACAAACAGAGCGACGGCATACAGCGCCAGCGTGATGCCCGACGTCAGGTTCGCAAACCCACCGAACAGCCGCTCGGGGCGGCCGAGGCGCAGGGCAAAGCACGCGAGACCGGCCAAGGCCAAGACGCCGGCGACAGCTGCCGACGCCTTGTTCAGCCGCTCAGATCGGTAGCGCAGCGCCTGGACGCCCTGGAAGCCGAAAAGGCCGGCCCCCAGGCACGTCGCAAGCGTGAACAGCGCCGTCAAGACCTGGGCACCCATGGCCTAGCTCCGCCACGGACGATCGCGACGGTCGCCGTAGTGCTGGCGCAGGATGTACTGGAACTGCGGGCCGTTGCCCTCGTCGGGCAGCTGGTGCACGTCGTCGTCCTCGAACGGCTGTACGGCGTCGCGAATCTTGACGCGCGTCGCCTGCTGCTCCTCGTACGTGCCGGCCTGAATGGGACGCCAGGGGCCCTCGAAGCTGTCGATGCCCTCGTCGAGATCGCCGAAGAAGCGGGCGCGGGCGCCGCACTGGGCGACGCACGCCGGCAGCTCGCCCTGCTCGATAAGCTGCTGGCACATCGTGCACTTCTCGACGACGTTGAGCTCCTCGTTGAGGTAGCGCACGCCATAGGGGCACGCCGAGATGCAGGCGCCGCACCCGATGCACTTCTCCTTGTCGATCTGGATCGTGCCGTCCTCCGCCTTGGCCGAGGCGCCCGTCGGGCACACGGTCGTGCAGGCCGGCGTGGCGCAGTGCTGGCACTGCATCGGCAAAAAGTACATGTCAACGTCGGGATACTGGCCCGAGCCGTTCTCCTTGACGCTCGGTCCAACGCGCATCGTGCGGATCCAGAAGTTGCCCACCGGCACGCCGTTGGCCGCCTTGCAGGCGACGGTGCAGGCCAGGCAGCCCGTGCAGCGGTTCAGGTCAGTGATGATCGCATACTGCGACATGAGGTCCTCTCCCCTCTTATCCTTCGTAGAAGGCGCGCCCGCGGCGCGACGGCTCGCATGCCCGCCGCGGGCGCGCGCCCGTTACGCGCGAATCAGGCTCTTCGACGTCTGCAAGCCCTTTGCCTCGGCGCGGTAGTAGTTCATGCCCTCGGCGGCGGGGTCGGAGCTCAGCCACTCCTTCAGACGCGGATCGGTCGCCTCCCAGATGACCGGGTTGCCGTCGGGATCGCACGGCACCGGGTTGCCGAACGGGGAGTTCTCCGCCGTCGCCTTGTACACGACGACCGGGACGCCGCGCATCTGGGATGCGCCGCAGATCCAGCACTGCGCGTACTTGTCGAGGCAGCAGTTGATGTTGACGAGCTCGAAGCCGTGGCTGGCCGAGTCGACCTCGGGGAACCACCAGCCGTGGTTCGCGTTGGTCGTGCCCTCCTTGATGCCGTAATACAGGTCAGCGACCTCGCGGACCTTGCCCCACGGCGACTCGATCCACACCCAGTCGCCTTCCTCGATGCCCAGGCGGGCAGCGTCGGCCGGATTGATCTCGAAGCGCGGGTAGGGCCACAGCTCGCGACACCACGGCAGCTGGCGGTGCTCCGTGTGGAAGTACACGGGCTGGCGGGCGCCCGTCGTCATTGTGAACACGGCGTCGGGATGGGCCTTGAGCGCCTCGACATAACCCTCGCGGTTGATCATGTGCTCGTTCTCGTCCATCTTGCCGGCGACGGGCTGGCTCTGGCCGATCTCGTCGGCGCGACTGGCGTCGTAGAGCTCGGGCGCGCTCACCTTGGAGTTCTGTGGCTCACGCCAGTGCGGGAACTTGTCCTCGTCATCGATGTAGGACTCCATGATCGTCGACCAGATCTCGACCTTGGCCGTAGGCGTCATGAAGCCGGCCTTCTCGTCGACGGCCGGGTAGAGGTTGTAGCCGCCCTCCTGGCGACGGTAGCCCATCTCCCAGCGACGGTACGTGCCCCAGCGCTCGGGGTGCCACTCGCGGCAGTCGAACCAGCCCTCCTCCTGGAACTTGGCAGCGTACTCGGCAAACGTTGGGCCGTTGGGGAACTCGGGCGTCTTCCACGCGTCGCAGGCAGCCTTGAGAACGCGGGCCTCCTGCTCCTCGTAGCTGACGGTGCCGCCCATCTGCACGAAGTCCTCGACGTTGAGGTTGAGCCACTCGTCGTAGTCGGGGTCGGTGTCGTTGAACGGCACACCCATGGCCTTGTAGAGCAGCACGACGAAAACCGGGTCGTAGATCTGGTCGCCCTCAGGCTGCTTGGCGCGCTGGCCGGCGCCGAACACGCCACCGGCGCCCTGCGAAACGCGCGTCGTGTTGACCTCGAGCCAGTGCAGGCAGGGGAACACCACGTCGGCACAGCCGTTGTTCGGGCAGCTCCACAGGTTGATGTCCACCCAGAAGTCGAGCTTCGTCAGGGCCTCCCACGCCTCGGTGAGGTTCGACTCGTTCATGAAGTCACCGGACATGCAGATTCCGCCGTGGATCTGGTAGGGCGTGTCGATCTCGTTGATGGAGTCCCAGATCGTCGCCGAGTCCGCCCAGCGGTTCCAGTAGCGCAGCAGCGGGAAGCGCTCGGCGCTAATCTGCTTGGCGTTGCGCTCCCACGTCGTCGTCGGATTGGGCCACGCCGCCGAGGGGCGGTATGCGCCGCCCTTGCGCTCGGCGATCCAGCGAGCCTCTTCGTCGGTGGGCACCTTGTTGTCGTAGCGCTGCGCCAGCGGGGAGTCGTTGTCGATGAGGTACTGCACGAAGTCCTGGATCTCGGGAATCTGGTCCTCGATGGACTTGTCGCGGCCCTCCCACGTGATGGCCTTGTCGCCGTAGTCGGTCTTCAGCATCGTGGCGCGGCCGGGGCAGCCGTCGACCTCGGCCTTCGAGGAGCCGCGGTTGCCAGCCGGCTCGTCAGAGTTGCCGGTGATGCACGCGATGATCTGCAGCGCGCGCGTATTCTGGACGGCGTGGCCCGTCTGGTCGGGAGCGAGCTGGTAGTGGATGCCGCCGTTGCCGTAGGCCGGGTTGACGCGAGTCGTGTACGTGCGCACGGCCTGCTCAATGAGCTCGGCCGGAACCTCGGTGACCTCCTCGGCGTACTCGAGCGTGTACGGCTCGAGGTTCTCGGCAAACGCATCCCACACCGTGCGGGCGACGTGCTTCGTTCCGTCCTTCCACGTGACCTCGACCTCGCCCGGGAACAGGCTCGGCAGCTTGGGCAGGCCCTCGGGGTTGCACTCCTTCGAGCCGTTCGGGAAACGGTCGGCCTCCGTCTCGGGGTCGGCGAACGTCGAGATGTCGGGCAGCCAGGCGTCGGCGGCCAGCGGCTTATAGGGATGCTCGACCCACATGCCCGTCGTCGGGATGCGGTGCTCCTCGCCCTCCCACTGGCACGCCTCGGCGTCCCAGTACGTAAGGCGCTCGTTGGCCTCGTCCCACACCATGAAGCGCTTCGGCGAGCCGCCCTCCTTGAGGTCAGCCTCCGTGAGCAGGCGGGTCCGCATATGGATGCCGCCATTCATCTCCATGAACCACGTGCCGTCGCCGGGCTCGCCCTCCTTCTCCTTGTCCTCGCACCACAGGAACGGGGCGTTCGTCCAGCGGCGCACGAACGCGTCGTCGTAGGCCTCGTTGTCGAGAATCCACTTGAGCCAGGACAGCGACAGGCACAGGTCGGTACCGACGCGCAGTGGCAGCCAGATGGAGCTCTCCTTGCCCAGCGGCGTCAGGCGCGGGTCGACGAGGATGTGGCAGCTCGCGTGCTGCGACACGTCCGTGACCGTGCGGTTGTTCGAGTCGTAGTTGGAGTACTCGGCAGCGATGCCCCACTGCACGTACACCTTGGGCTCCTGCTCGACCTCCATCCACGGCGAGCCGATCTCGTCGGTCAGAATACCGCCGAAGTGGCGCGGACCCTTGCAGATCTCGTAGGCGAGGTGGGCGTTGGGCGTGCCGAACACCTGCTTGAGCGTACCGTAGGGAGCCTGCGTCCACACGCGCGACGTGCCGCCCATCGCAAAGATGGACTCACCGCCGTACTTGCTGACGATCTCGCCGAACTTCTCGCCGACGAGGTCCAAACCCTCCTTGAGCGAGATCCTCACCCAGCCGGGGTCATCCTCACCCTTGGGGTTCGTGCGCTTCATGACGTACTTCAGGCGGTCGGGGTGATAGGCGGCCTGCATAGACGCCTGCGACTTCGAGCAGCAGTGGCCGCGTCCGTGCGGTGTGGACTCGTCGCCCTCCACCTTGACGACCTTGCCGTCCTCGACAGTCACCCACACACCGCACTCCACCTTGCCGCACGCGCGGCACGTGGAGCGGATGCGCTTGACCTCGCCGGCCGTGGTGTCCTCGCCCTCGGCCAGGGCCTGCAGCGGGCGCGTTGTGCTCCCGGTCAGCGCGCAGGCAGCCGCGGTGACAGCCGCTGCCTGGACGAAGCTGCGACGGCTCATGGTGAGCTTGGCCATATGGTTCTCCTCCCTCGTTCTCCTCTTACCTGACAAGCGCTCGCACAGGCACCCGGAAGGCCCGGGGCTCAGCGAGCTTGCCCGTACGCCTCCCGATGCTAGGGTCGAGGGGGAAATCAACCTCATTCCCCGCGGTTGCTTCGGCAAGATCCGAGACTCATCCCCCGGGGATGATTGTTGGTGCGCAGAAACGTTTATGCTGGTCATCGGCTCATCTTCGGGAAAAGGCGGGCCAGGATCTGGGAGAGAGGGAGAAGAGGCATGGCGCTGCGCATACCAAGGCTGAGCCTGCATATCGAAAGCGACGAGAGCTCGTCGGTGGGAGAGCTGCGCGGAGAGGCGCTGGGCCTCGGCCTCATCGTGTTGCTCGTCCTCGACGTCCTGCTCGGCGGCGCCGGCAGCCTCGCCACCGGCGAGCCCACGGTGCAGCGCATCTCGTGCTGCGCGGCCGGCACCGCGGCGCTGCTGGCAGGCGGCCTGGCAGACACGCGGCTCCACGCGCTGTTCCGCCGGAGTTCGTCCATCGCCGTGGGGTCAACGCTCATGCTGGTGGGGGCCTGCCTGTCCATCGTCGCCATCGTGGTCGGAGGCGCCCTCAAGATCCCGATGCAGCTAGCAGGCGGGGCGCTCATGGGCCTTGGCCTGGCGCTCCTCACGTTCTTGTGGGGCATCGCCTTCGGCCGCCTCGACCTGACGGACGTGTCGCTCAACGCCGTCGTTGGCACCGCTCTCGGCATCCTGGCCTACACGTTCTTCGCCAGCAGGCTTCCCGTGCCCTGGGGTCACGCCATCGTGGGCGCCCTGCAAATGGCGCACGTCGTCCTGCTGCGCAACCGTGTGACCGATCGCCTGCCCGACCCCGACATGCGCGAGGCGACGTACTTCAGCGAGCTCCAGATCAAGCGATTCTCGTTCGCAGTCAAGATCGTCCCGACGCTCATGAGCCTCGGCATCGTGCTCGGCTGCCTCATCACCCACGCCGGCTTCGTCATGAAGCCCTCGGCGGGAGCGACCGGCGAGGTGGGAACGGCCGTGGCGGCCCTCGTCGGAAGTGCGCTCGCGCTGGGCGCCTGCGTCGTCGCGCGGCGCAAGGGGCAGAGCTTCGGGCACGCGTTTCGCACGATCCTCCCACTCGTGGCGCTGCTGATCCTGCCGCTTGCGCTCACACGGGCGGCGACCGTCTCCACGCCCGCCGTGAGCCTGCTGACGGCGTTCGTCATCGGGGCGACGATGTGCTGGGCGTATCTGGGCTCGCTCGCGCAGGGCTTTCGCCTCTCGCCCGTGTTCGTGTTCGGGCTGGGAGAGGGGAGCCTAGCGCTGGGATACCTGCTGGCGACGCCGCTGAACCTGTATGTGCAGCCCGCCGTGGGCGAGACTCTGTCCGGCGAGGTGTTCGGCCTCGTGACGAGCCTGGCGTGCCTCGTCATCGCAACAGGCCTCTTCCCCCGGCGTGACGACATCCTCGCCATCGTCGTGCGCCCATATCGGCCGAGCGCGCTTTGGGGCGCTGACGCCGAGCAGGACGGGCCGTGCGCCAGCTGTGCGCGCAAAGCCCAGGGGACTTGCCCGGCCGACGACGGCGAGCCTGCGAGTCCCACGGCCCCCGAGGCGGCGCCCAGCCAGCTGCCGCGCAGCCACGCGGGCACGCCGTACGTGCAGCCGGGCATCGGGAGCGTCATTCCGGGTGATGCTGCGAGCGCGCGCGGAGAGGAAAACGCAGGCGGTGAAGGGGACGGCGACACGGTGCGCAAGGGGCGCTTCGTGCGCCGCTGCGAGTATGTGGCCGACACGTTCCTGCTGTCGCGCCGCGAAACGGACGTGCTGTTCCTGCTGGCAAAGGGCCGCAACGTGAGCTTCATCTGCGAGCAGCTCTACATCAGCGAGGGCACGGCGAAGACACACGTCAACCACGTCTACAAGAAGCTGGGCGTCCACTCGAGGCAGGAGCTCATCAAGCTCATCGACGAGTTCGAGGCGTAGGGAGGAGCCGTACCCAGCGCGCACGGGGCCGTCACGCCCGGTGGTACACTTGTCCAAAGAGAGAGGTGATCATCGTGATGCACAGTTATCTAAAGCTTCCCGATGATACGCGCATCGCTTATTCAAACGTCCTGGAAGACAACACCGTACTCGTGGGCGTCGAGCGCCCCGTCGACGGAGGATTTGATTCGGGATACTGCCTGCTACCCGCCTATACGTGGAGCGAGGTCGAGGGATTCTCCCCCCAGGACATCGAGGATCTTACAGCCCTCATTCAGCGCAACGCACCCTTGATTCTCCGCCTCGCACACGAAGTGACGAAAACCTATGCCTAGGGTGCTCGAATTCGGCATCGCCCACAACAACGGCCAGATTCCGCCCAAAGATCTCCGAGACATCATGGATGTCATCACGCTCAACCACGATCTTATCTGCAACGAGTGGCGCAAGCGCTTCCAGGACGACATTTCTTTTTACAAGTAGCCATGCAAGTAAGGCGGGCCCCCATAGCGGGCCACAGTGCTGCAGATGCAAGGCGGGCCGGGGCGTAGCGTACTAGACGCTACGTAAGCCCCGGCCCAACGCCGCAGATGCGGTGCCGTGGCCCGCTACGGGCCGCTACGGGCGGAGGTGGAGGGTAGTGGAGATGAACTGCTCCCCTCCCACCGTCGAGGGTGCCTCGGCTCCGAGGGCGGCTATCGCGGGGCTTGGCGCGAGCAGAGCGACGGTCTCGCCGGCCTCTTGGCGCGTCCGACGAACGCAGGCGCCTTGGCGCCGTGCAACGTCGGCAGGCATGCGCTGTACGTAGGAAACGAGCAGCTCGTCGCAGGGGCGGGCCAGGGCGTCGCGCACAAGGCGCTCATCGGCCAGCCCGTCGTTGCAGCCTGCCAGCACAAGGATACGAGGATGCAAGCCAGCGAGGGCCGAGATGGATCCCACGCGCACGCACGTCCCGCGGTGGCCAAAGCGCTGCTCGACAACGCGGCCTACGGCACGGGCGAAAAGCACGTGGGCGTCGTCGGCCGGACCCACCGAGCCCCTGTCGTCAGCCACAAGGGAAAGCAGGTCCTCGGCCCCCTTCGCGCCGATTGCCTCGAGCAGGGCGCGGCCGCGTTTGCTGGAGCACTTCTCGACGAGCTCCCAACCAGCGGCGATGCGCTCGGCGAGCAGCCTGTCGGCACCGCTGACATTCTCGCCCGTGCACGGGCCCCGTCCCTCCGGCCCGATCGCGCGGTCAAGGCTCATCCCTCGTGCCTTGGCGGTCTCGCTCAGGCGGCGCCACGCAGGCGCGGCCACGTCGGAGCGGCCGACGGCGCACCACGTACGCCAGCTCGCGACATCGAGGGGATTGGCCAGCACGCCCAGTGCGGCAAACGCACGCAGGCCTGCGGAAGCGACGGCGTCGCGCGGATCGCCAGAAAGAGGGGGCCGATCCGAAGAAGCGCAGACTGTGATACCCGCTCGCCCGAGCGAATCGTTGATGCGGCGCACCCAGGTGCGGTTCGGGCAGGCGATAAACAGCTCGCCTGGCAGGGCAAGGCGCTCGATAGCCTGCCGCGCAAACGCGGCAATACCCGCCGCTTCCTCGGCAGCGTCCGACCACTTCACAACGCACGCTCGACGCGCGCCCAGGCGATGTACGGGGGCGTCGAGCTCAACGGGAGGCTCTGTCGCCTCGATGCAGGGTACGTTCCCGGACTGCGCAACCCACAGCTCCTCCCCTGCCAGGGCAGTGCAAAGGCGCAGAGCAGCGGGCGGTAGCAGATCGGCGTCGTCTACGAGCACGAAGCGCGCACCGCCACGTGGCATGGCCTCCCCACACCGGGTATCCGCCGAGCTCAGGCAGCCAATGGCCCGCGCGAACAGCGCCTCCTGAAGCAGGGCGCCCCGACGCCCCAGCTCATCGAGCAGAGCCGTCAAACACGCGTCGCCGTCGAGGCGCAGCGCCTCGTCACCCAGGCGCCACGCGCTCTGGGCCGCAGCGAGCGCCGCGCTGACCTGCTTGGCGGGAAACCCATGAGCGCGCAGGTCAGCGAGGAAAATTGAGCGCTCTGCGTGGGAAAGGACGCGCACAGAACGCGGGGCGTCAGCCGTCTCTGGCTGCGCGCCCTCCTGCCGCGAGCATGCCTCCGCGCCGTCGGAGGGGCCAGCCCCCCGCGTCGACAGAACATCCAGCGCCAGAGCCCGCACCGAGCTCGTGCGAATGCCCCGAGACAACGCGATGCCCGCGGCAGCCTCGAGACGGCTGCGCAGCTCGTCGACGGCATCGGCTCCCGGCGCCACGACGAGGACGTCCGCGGCAGCAACGCCCAAGCGCAGGAGTTCACAGGCTTGCTCGACGAGAGCCGCCGTCTTGCCGGAACCCACAGGGCCCTGCGTGAGCCTCACACGCGGCACGCCCATGGCTAGAGCCACATCCCGGTCACGCTGTCGAGCGAGCGTACGGAGCCGTCGGCAAGGCGCACATCCCACAGCGCGTAGTCGAGCGCCGTCAGACCATCGCTGGCGTGGACGATGGCGGATGCGCCGCTCTGTCGCCCGTTCGCGCCCGCGGCATCGCATGCGCCCGTCGCCTCCCCGCCGTCAAAGGCATCCGGTGCGGCCTCGCCAGTGCATGCGCCATGCGCTTCCCCGTCGTCGGCAGCACCCGACGCGACCTCGGCGCCATCGGCGTCGGAAGCGCCCCCCTCACGTGCGCTCGCCTCGTTCTCGACCTGCCGTTCCGCCAGCGCCTGGACAACAGCCGCACGCTGCGCCTCGAGGCTCGCGGCCGAGGGCATCTCGACGCCGGCGGCGTCAGACGGGATGACGCCGGCATTCAGCAACGCCCGGAAGCGGCCCGCGAGCTCATTGAGAGCGGGCAGGCCATCGCCCTCCCCCAATGCGATGCCGAGTACGTAGGGCTTCATGTCGAGCTCGACGCGGTCGTAGCACACAGTCTGTGAGCCGGCCTCGGCGCGCGACGTGTTGAAATTCGACATGGTGGACGACACCTTGTACGCCTTGGCCGCCAGCCAGGAACTCACGCCGACCCACAGCTCGGCACCCGTCCCTCCGGCATCCTCATCGCGCCAGTAGGGCTTGCCCATGCGCACGATGAGTCGCATCTCGTTGCAGGCGAAGCCGTCGGCCGCGACAGGCTCGTGGCTCCCCACCGTCATGGGACCAACGTAGGCGAACGAGCGCTTGATGTCGGCCGCCACGTCGGCGTTGAACTCGCGGGCGTCAAGGCTGGCCTTCTCGATGAGCGAGGGATGGATGGTCATGGGAACTCCTATCGAAGAGAGGCGCACGCGGCGACACTGGCTGCGGGCGCAGGGATGGCAGAGGGGGCGGGCGCCTCGACGAGCAGTCCGCGCGTAGGAATGTCGGCAAGACCCCAAGCATGCAGGGCGTACGTGCCCAGGTCGCTCGGGCGACATGCTGTGACGCGGCGCCCGTCGGCTCCCATGCGCACCCGATATCCCTTGAGGCCCAGCCGCTCGGCGAGCTCAAGGTCGCAGGACGAAAAACCCGTCAGTGTCAGCGTCTGCGTCGCGCACGAGCTCAAGGCATAGAGCTCCCGACGTGCCGCGACGTCCATGGCCTGGCGCTCGGCAAAACCCGCCTCCGCTAGGTCAAAGTAGGCGTGCGGCGGAGTCCAGCCGTTCATGAGACCACAGACGATGACGTGGGGCGCCTTGAGGCCGCAGGCGGCGTCGTATGTCACCAGGCGCACGCCAGCCTCGTCGCCGCCCAGCGCCGGCGTGAGCACCGCGCGGTACGCCCGCTCAAACAGCTCCGCCGCATCGGGCTCGTCGCCTCGCACAAGCTCGGCAAACGCCTGTGGTACGTCGCTCAGTCCTAGCTCTCGCGCAAGTCCATCGAGCAATGCCTCGCCGCGCAGGCCCTCCAGCGCCCCAATGAGCACACGCCCCTCGTGCCACGCCTCGATCACGCCACCCTGGCCGGGCACCGCAGGTGCGTCGCCGTCAGCAAGAAGCGCGATTGCCTCGTTGAGGCTCACGCCGCGCTCGCGCGCCAGCTTCTCGATGCCGGCAAATGCCGCGCTGCGGGCCAGGTAGTCGCCGCACCCGCACAGCACGCGCCACGCAAGCGGATCGGACGGGCCAGCAAGCAGGGCCAGCGTCGCGTAGAACCGCCCCGCAGCGCAGCGGTCGAGGTCGCGAAACGAACCGCCCACCGCCTGGCAATCCGACAGCTCCTGATACGCGACGCCTTCGGCATCAAGCGCACGCCCCACGTTGGCAAGCCAGCTGCGATTCGGCGCCAGTACGAGCACATCAGTGGGGTTAATCCCTCCCACCAGAAGGTCGCCCACGCTATTCGCAACCTCGGCGAACTCCTCCTGTGGCGTCTCGCACGTCATGCGGCACACACCCGCAGGCGCCACGGAGAGCGGGGTAACGTCGTACGTCTGCTCGGCCTCGACCTTGCCCCCGCTCTCGAGCAGGCCAAGCGACAGGGCGTCCAGATAGCCGCTGCTGGCTAACACCGCCGCAGCACCACGTGCGTCCCGGGGCGAGGCATCGGGCAGATCAATCACGGCGGCCCCCGCGTTGCGCTTCAAGAATTCCGCGACGCCCGCCGGATAGGGGAAGGGATCGGCACCCTGCACGGCGTGGCGGGGGTCGGCAAAAGCGGCCAGCGTGCAGGCCCCCAGCATGTCCAGGGCAACCTGAGACGCACGATTCAGGCACTGGTAGTCGTCAATGACAATGTGGGACACGCCCAGCCCACGTGCCGCCTCCGGGCAGACGCGCAGGAAGTTGACGCACAGGTTCGACACCTCGCAGGCCAGCATCGCATCATAGGCCGCGAGGTGGTCGCGCACGGCGTCGATCACCATCTGCTCGCGCGTGTCGATGATAAAGCTCGCCATATCGTCGTCGGCCAGCTCCGTCCAGCTCTTGCGAAAGAAGCCGAGCATGCCCTTGAGACGGCGGGCTGGCAGACCCGTCACGCGCAGGTCCTCGAGCAGAAACGTCTCTTCGAAGTCGGTGAGCACGCGGGCGCGCCGCCCCGTGTGGGCGCGGGCGGCCGGTGCTGCAAGCAGCTCGAGCTCGACGTCGCGGGCCGTGGCAACACGCACGCCCGCCAGGCAATCACCGCCAGCACGGCCGTCCAGAGCACGCCGGGCATCCGCAACAGCCGTGGCGCTGGCGCACACGAGCAGCACTGAGCCCGCCGGGACGTCCGCCTCTACAAGGGCGGCGACACGCTCGAGGGCCAGCGCCGTCTTTCCGGCGTTTGCCGTGCCGCGCACGAGAAGGCGGGGGGCGTCAAGCAGTGGCAGAAGTTCGCGCAATTCGTTCGGAGCCATAGGTCGCACCTCGCTATCGCTCATAGAGCTGGTCAAAGTGGATGATCTTGCGCAGCGCCCCGATCATGGAGTGGGGACCACCGCGCCCATCGCGCACAGGCGGCAGGTCGAAGCGCTCGGCAACGACGCCGTTGGCGACCTCGGACGCCATGACGTCCTCGCGCAGCACGAGCGCGCCGGTGGGACACACGTCCGTGCAGCAGCGGCACTTCACGCAGTCCGCCGGGCGATGCTCGAGCGCCACGTGGCCGTCGGGCCCCTCCACCTTGGCGATGGCGCCCGTCGGGCAGAACGTCGCACACATAAGGCAGGTCTTGCAGTGGCTCACGTCGATGTCGACGCGGCCCCACAGGCGCGTCTCGAGCGCCGCCTGCGCAGGTTCTCCCAGCCCAGCCAGGGCGTCGAGCAGGCGCTCGCGGCGGTCGGGCAGAAAGTGGGGAAGAGTGCCGTCGAGCATCACCTTGAGCGGACGGGCATCCGCCCCTCCCCTGCCACTGCCGAGATCCTCAGTTGGATGGATGTCGCCCACCTCCGCACCTGCGCGGCCCACCGAAGCGAGCAGTTCCCGCCGCCGCTCGTCATAGGCCGGCCCGACGGGAGTCGGCGCCTCGAGTCGCACGCACGGCGGCAGCTTCTCGCGCAGCTCGACGCGAACGGGCGAATTCCACGCCTCGAGCAGCGCGTTCGCCGTGTCAACGACCTCGACATACGTCGAGCGCCCCGCAGAGCGCGGGCAGCACTCGCACGCGGCGTGCGCGAGCAGGATACGCCGGGCGCCACGAGCCACGGCCTCCACCAGCACGGACTCATCCACGCGGCCCAGACACGTCACGCGCACGGCGCGCCCGGGATCGATGCGCCCGGCGTTGCGGCGCCACAGCGCGTCGCAGGCGATGACGAGTGAGTCTCCCGTGGCAGCAAGCGCCTCCCCCACGCGCTTCGCAAGCTCCGCGTCGCCGGGATGGCGCGCCTCGAGAGCGCACGTCGGGCAGACGGTCGCACACGTCCCGCAGCCCACGCAGCGCTCCGGGTCGATGGCGATCTCGTCGCACTCGATGCTGATAGCACCCGACGTGCAGGCCTGCGCGCAGCGCGTGCAGCTCGCGTTGCGGTTGCGCATGACGGCGCAGCGATACGGGAACACGGTGAGCTCAGAGCTCTGCAAGCGCTCGAGAGCACCCGCAAGCATCTCAGGCCTCGACATCGGTCGTCGCCTCCTTCACAGGCGTCCTGGACTCCCCAGGACGCGCGGTCCCAGCAAGCGGGGCGGCGTTCGCGCCAGTCGGCACCGGGGTCGCGGCGCCCCTCGGCGGCAGCAGGGGCATGGCTATAGCATGCGTCGGACACGCCTCCACGCAGGCGCGGCACTTGACGCACTCGTTGATGGCCGTCGGACTCGTCGTGAGGTCGCGCAAGTCGATGCCCTCGGGGCACGCCTTCGCGCAGCGCCCGCAGCGCGCCCCCTCGTGAGCCCCCTCACGCGTCTCGAGGCAGACCGCGCGGTCGATTGTCGGCACGAACGTGCGGTTGGCCTTGGCGACCAGCGACATGAGCGCGCCGAGTGGGCAGAAGCGGTGACACCAGCGACGCGCGACAAGCAGCTCGACGACGAGCAGTGCGAGCGCGATGACAAGTGCCCACGACGCGCTGCCCGTGAACAGGCGCAGCACGAGGTAGATGGCCGCAAACGTCAGCCCGATGGGGCAGACGAGGCAAAACACGGGAAAGCCGAACACGGCCGCTGACAAGAGGCTTCCGCCCAGCACCCAGTGACGCGTGTCGAGCGCCTTGCCGCGCACCTGGGCGCAGCTCGCGCAACCAGCAGACGAGCCGCACCCGCCGGCCCCGCCACCGCACGAGCCCGTGACGCCCTTCTTGCGCGAGCTCTCGCGGTCGCCGTCGCGCAGGCCCAACAGACGCTGGACGAGCGGCACCGAGCACACCCATGAGCAGAACGCGCGCCCAAACAACACGATGAGCGTCACGGCAATGAGCAGGCTAATGAGCACGCGCGGAACGAGCGTCTTGCTCGCCAGCAGTGTCGCCAGCGCACCGACGGGACAGATGGCCGAGATGGACTCCCAGCCGAACGCCGAGATGTTGCCGAGCGGCACCATCGCCACAAACGCAACGGAGCACGCCAGCAGGACAAGGGCCGGTAGAGCACGGCGCAGCCTCGTGAGGCTCGCTCCCCTTCGGCGCCCGCCCGACACGCTCGGCTTATACGAAGCGACGGCTTTGGCGCGACGGATCGGAGCGACGCCGGAAGACACTGCCCTCTCGGCGCGCGCCTGCGGCTTGTCCGAGCACACCGGCCTTGACCGGACGCTCCGAACGTCGATCTCACCCTCGGCCTCTCCCTGAAGCTTAGACTCAGCTTTAGCAGAAAGATTTGTATCATTCTCGCAGGTCACAGACGTCATGCCGTCGTCGGTCTTGCGAGCCTGCGGCTTATAACTTGCACGCTTGGCCATGCGCTTACACCTCCCCGCCCCGATCGGCCGCCACGACGATGATGGCGCGGTGCGTCGCGCCCGCCACGGGTGTGCCCGCCGTCATGGAAGGACACGCATACTCGCAGGCCCCGCAGCCGTTGCACTTGTCCAGCTCGATGTGGGGGCGCTTGGCGTCGTCGAGCGTGATGGCGTCGAGCTCGCACGCGTCGTAGCACTCGCGGCAGCGCGTCATGCGGTATGCCAGACACCAGTCCGTCGTCAACATCGGCTTCCCGATGACGACGTCTCTCCTCTGCGCCCCCTGCTCGATGCGCAGCGCCGTCGTAGGACACATCTCGACGCACCGCGGATGCCCGTCGTTCGTCTCCGTGCAGAAGTCGCACCAGCCGGCGTGGAAGTCAACCGTCGGCGTGCGCAGGTTCGCAAAGCCACCCTCGACGCCCGCAGGCGCAATGGCTTTCTGCGGGCATGCCTCGTAGCAGCGCTGGCAGCGCACGCACAGCGAGAGCAGCCGCCCCTCGTCCTGGCCACCCGGCGGGCGCAGAAGGCTGCCCCCACCCAGATACTTCGCGCCGGCCCCCAAGCCCACGGTGCCCACGACGCATCCGAGCCCCGCCAGGACCTGCCGGCGCGTGACGCCAGCTTCCCTCTTCTCCTTGCCTCCCATCGCCATCGACCGCCCTACGCCGCTTCGACGCCCGAGAGCAGCTCGCCGAGGAGCGCCCCCTCAATCTCGACGAAGCCCTGCGTCAGTTCAGCAAGGCCGCGATAGAGGTCTGTCTGGGCGAAGCGGCCCATGTCGGCAGCAAGCATCGGCACCCAGTTCGCCAGGTGGTCGGCCACAAAGGCGCGCTGCGTGCGCAGGGCGACAACGGCGCCGTCCTCGTCGCCCTTTCGCAGTAAGGCAGCTGTGCGCTGGGCCATGACCTGCATGAACTCAAGCTCCACGGCAATGTGATCCTCGCACTCGCGCCAGTGCTCCTCCTTCTTGAGGCCGTTGGCGCGATAGACGGCGAGCACCTCGGCGCGCGCCTCTTGCATGAGCAGACGCTTCTCTGACGTGTGCACCGACTCGTAGGGATAGGCCGCGGCATGGCCGTTAACGCCGTGGCCGATGAACGTGCGTACGTAGTCACGCGCCAGCTCGAGCACGCTGTCCTCCCACGTGCGCTTCAGGAAGCGATACATGAGCGAGTAGCCGGCATCGACGTGGGCGTTGCCCGTGTTCGTGGGGAAGCGCATGCCGCGCAGGTCGTCGAGCAGGGTCTGGTCCACCTCGACGCGGAACAGGCGGGCGAGCAGGCCATACGTGCGAGCGCGGCCGTCCATGACGCCAGCAAGCTCCTCGAGCTGGGGATTTGCGGCGGGGACGGCAGATGAGGCGGCGCCGGCTGCGATGGCGGCACTCGTATCGAGTTTGTTCATGGGATGATCCTCTCGACTCAGGGATGAACTGCGAAGGGGCGCTACGCTCCGACAGCTATCTCCTCCAGATAGCGCAGGCCGAGCTCCGTGGCGTTCCAGCCCCCGTCGTGCCAAGCCAGCGCCTCGCGGTTCTCAAGAAGCTCTATGAAGTGGTTGGAGTAGCGGCGGGGGCTCTGCACGAGCGGGTCGTCGTCGACAAGCGCGTCGATGGCGCTTTTAGGCTGAGGCCGCTCGGCGCAAAACGCCAGTACGCGCTCGTAGACGGGCCGATAGATGGCCTCCGACTCCGAAGAGAGCAACTCTAGCAGAGCCCCACCCTCCCGATGGGCCGACAGCACGATGAGCCCGTCATCCGTCGAGGTCCACGTTGCCTCGGGCGCCTCTTTCACCTCGAGGTACTCGATGCCATCCTCCTGTTCGACCACCTCGTCGGCGCTGTCGGGAACCTCGCTCGTCAGAGCACCAGCGCGCTCGAGGATCGAACACAAGGACAACGGCGTGTACACGGAGCGGTTCTCTGCCTGCGCCGCGCTCACTGCCCGCGCGACCTCGCTCGTCGTACGCGATTCGCAGCACGCCTCTATGATGGCGAGGAACACGGGCTTGCGACCGGGATTGCGGCGCAGCAGCTCCTCGATGGCGTCCTGGGCGCTGGCATAGCGTTGCCGGTCGAACACGCTGTTGCCACGCAGCGACTCCGGCATCTCGGGCACGATCGGCAAGTCGACGATGCCCTCGTCCTCAGCGTCTTCCACCAGCGCGAAATCCTCCGCCAGCGGGTCGAACGCCTCCTCGTCCTCGATGCAGACGCCCTCTTCATACGCTCCCATGTGCTTGCCCTCTCCTCACGATCCGCAGGTCATTTCCGGCGTTCACGATAGGGGCGTGCCATCGAGGCCCGTCAGGCAGGCAGGATGATTGAAGCGGGGAGGTTGAGGCGTATTTCTGGAATCATCCTCGGGGGATGAGGCGCTGAGCTGAGGGTTTGATGAGAGGCAGGCGCCCAGGGGCAGACACGCTTGGGGGGGGCAGGCGCCCCCTGGCTGGGCGTGCCCGGGGCGGGTATGCCCTCTGGCTGGGAGCGCCTGGGGCGGGTATGCCCCCTGGCTGGGCGCGCCCGGGGCGGGCGTCCTCCTGGCTGGGCGCGCCTGGGGCGGGCGTCCTCCTGGCTGGGCGCGCCTGGGGCGAGCGTCCTCCTGGCTGGGCGCAATTTTCGCTTGTGCTGGGTTTTGTTGGAGCGCGCCTCCAAAATGGGCGCGATTTGCGGCTGTGCGAGGTTTGCGGGAAAGCTCCGCATGCATGCTCCAGAAAACCCGCAGGTCAGGAGGCTGGGCCTAGAGCGCCACCTCGCACATCCGCAAAATGGGGCCAATCTTTTCCCACACAACCGCAATCCGCGCCCATTTTCGAGAGCTCATTTTGCAAAAGCCCGCACATCCGCAAAAAGCGCCCGGGCAAGCGGCTCGACCCCAAGGAAGCTCGCAAACGCGACAAGCGCGGAGAGCACTCTAGCCGTTGCGACTCCCGAACTCGCGCATAAGCAGGCTGGCAATACCGCAGAGGATGCCACCGATGGCCCAGGGCAGCCAGAACGGCTGATGCGCGGCGACGCTCCACGCCGCGTGATCAGACACGTTGCCGCCCGCAAACAGCACGCCAAGGAACAGCCAGATGAGGGAGGCGATCATCGCCGCGAGCATGATGGCACCGCACACAACGCCGATACGCCTGTTCATGCGTCCCTCGGCAAGAAGTCGTGCGCGCCGGGCTTCGTCCACATCGAGACCCTCGATGTCGTCAAGCTCAAGGTTCTCGGCGATCTCCTTGTTATAGCCGGCGATGTTCATGCGCCCCAGCGTCATGCCGCCGTAGACGATAAACCACACTCCCGCAGAGATACCGGCAAACAGAGCGGCGCTACCCCACGTGTCTTCGTGCGCTGTTCCATCGAAAAGAAAGAACCCCAAGAGGCCCAGCAGGATGAGTCCGATACCTGCAACGAGACAGATCGACATAGTGCGCCGAGCCCGCGCACGATCTTTCTCCGTATAGAAGTCCTGCACGTAAGGATGCGCCTTCTGGAACGCGATGTGCCCCATACTGGCAGGGATAAGCAGGGCAAGCCCCGCCAAGACGCCTGCGAACAGGCAGACTACCGACAAGATGCCCGTCTGCCTGCCTGGAACGAGGGCGATATTCGCAAGCAGCCCGGAAGGGATGAAGCCCGCGATACAGAGCGCGACGCCCGTGGGAACCTGTAGGGCAAAACGACGTGCGTGTTCGTCGTAGCCGCAGACGTCGTGAACGGGGCCGGTTGCTTGTACCATCTGAGGGCAAGGCTCAGCAGGACGAGTGCTGAGGTCGCCCCGAACGAGGTCGTCAAGCGTGCAGCCGAAAATGTCGCAGATGGCAAGCAGCTTATCCATCTCGGGAGAGGCCTTTTCCGCCTCCCACTTTGTCACCGACTGGCGACTGACACCAAGCAGCATCGCAAGCTGTTCCTGCGTCATGTTACGCATGGCCCTCAGGTGCTGTAGGTTGTCACGAAAGCTCATAGGGGCGCCTTTCAGAGAGGGCGGGCTTTGGCTGCTGAAAGCCGGGTACGCAGCCCATAATACGCGCCGTCCCAAACGCCCTCCACCAACCCACAGGCTGCATTTTCCTGCAACCGCAAGGCGCCTACCAGTTGCAACCCGCAGGTAGAGCGGGTTGGGCTATGAAATAGCGGCGAGCTCGCAAGCACCCTTACCCCGTTAAGCGAGGCCACAGTGCGCCGGATGCAAGGCGAAGGGTGGCGACGCGTACTAAGTACGCGAGCCGCCCTTCAACGCCGCAGATACCATGCGAAAGCTATCGCCGTTAGGCGACGCTGGAGTGCGTCAGATGCAAGGCGCCGCGGCCCGACGCGTATTGAAATACGCGAGGGACCGCGGGAGCGCAGCAGATGACGTGCTCCAGCGCCGCCCGTTGTTATCGAAGGATCCCCCTAATCGACGCGACGCACCTCATACACATGGTGGATCTTCGCGTTGCGCGAGAAGTCCTCGGGGATCGTGCCCTCCGTCGTGTCGCGGATCTCGAGGCCTGCCTTGGCCAGCGCCTCGCTGTCGGGCGTGAAGCCGCGCAGGTTGCACGAGAACAGGATCATGCCGCCTCGCCTCATGATGCGCGACGCCCCGATGAGCAGCTCGGCATGGTCGCGCTGCACGTCAAAGCCGCTCTGGCGCATCTTAGCCGAGTTGGAGAACGTCGGCGGGTCGATGAAGATGAGGTCCCAGCGCAGCGCCGTGTGGCGCGTCTGCTGGATCCACGGCATGACGTCAGCCTGGATGTACTCGTGCGAGCCGCCCGCGAAGCCGTTCTGCTCCATGTTGCGCTTGGCCCACTCGAGGTACGTCCCCGACAGGTCGACCGTCGTCGTGGAGAACGCGCCGCCGTCGGCCGCATAGCAGCTCGCCGTGCCCGTATACGCGAACAGGTTCAGGAAGCGCGTCCCACTCGCCAGCTCGCGGATGCGCCCGCGCACGTCGCGATGGTCGAGGAAGATGCCCGTGTCGAGGTAGTCGGAGAAGTTGACCTCGAACGTGAGGCCCCCCTCTTCCACGAGCGCGCCACGTCCGCGGCGGCTGCGCGCGTCGGAGGCATACTGCGAGCCGCCCTTCGCGCGCTTGCGCACCTTGAGGAACACGTCCTCGGGGTCGACGCCCAGCACGCGCGGCGCAATGGCGAGCGCATCGGCCAGACGACGCGCCGCCAGGGCCTCGTCGACCTCCTTGGGCGCCGCGTACTCGCTCATGACGAGCCAGCGGCCCGGCGTCTGGGCGCTGCCCTGGTACAGGTCGACGGTGACAGCGTAGTCGGGCAGGTCGGCGTCGTACACGCGATAGCAGCTCACGCCGGTGCGCTTCGCCCACTTGGCGCGCAGCTTGCCCACCTTTGCCAGGCGCGCCGCAAATTGGTCGCTCGCCGGCACGAGCACGCCCATCGTCGAGCCGTCGGGCAGCGCGATGTCGCTGTAGGCGCTCACGCTCGGCACGGGTGGCAGCGCACCGTCCTCGTCCCCGGCGCCCTGAGCAGCGGGCACGTCCGCGAGCCCGCTCTCCCCCGCGAGACGCGCCGCACGGGCAGCCGAGGGGTAGCTCGCAACGATGGCGCGCGCCGAGCCGTTCATGACATCGACGCTGGCTTCGGGCTTGTAGCCCAGCAGGTAGCCGAGGGCGTCACCCGGCTCAAGCGCGACGAGTGGCACCTCGCGCAGCGCCGGCGTCCGCAGCAGGGCCGCCACAGTCGCAAGGCGGGCCGGCTGGTCGCCCGTGACGCCGGAGAGTCCCTCATCCACGATGACGCAACCCGCGAGCGAGCTCGGCAGCGCCGTCTCGCCCAGGTTGAGCCCGGACGGGCCTCCGCTCGTGATCTCGATGGCGTCGAGCAGGTGCGCACGCTTCGCCATGTCGGTGAGCTCGCTGCGCACTCCGGCGTCGCGAGCCGCCACGACGACGCGGCGCCCCGTCGCAAGGCCAGCGTCGAAGCGCTCGTCAGCCGCCGAGATCTCGGCCTCCCACGCCTGCGCGTCAAAGCCGAGCCAGGCGTCGAAGCCCCAGCGGTCGCGCGTCAGGCCCGGCGCGCGGTCGCACGCGATGGCCGCGGCCTCGACGGCAAGCACGGGCGAGGTTCCCAGAGGGTCTACGAACACGGCGCGGGCATCGCGGCGGGAGCGGCGGGGCCAGTCGCCCTGGGCCAGCACGAACGCCGCGAGGTCCTCGCGCAGAAACGTCGCCGGCGACGCCTGCGAGCGGGCGCGGGCGCGCACGCGATAGCCGCGGTCGATAAGCGGATCGCCGGACAGGTCGATGCCGATCGTCGCGCGGCGGTCGTGCACGGCGCACGTCAGGCGCAGGTCGGGCCGCTCGGGGTCAACGTTGGGGCGCTCGCCACGCTGCTCGCGCAGGCGGTCGGCCACGCCGTCCTTCACGCGCAGGGCCGCGAAGCGCGGGTCATGAAGCTCGTCGTTTCCACCGCGCGCGCTCACCGCGATCGTGGCGCCCGGCGCGATGTGGTCCTCCCACGCGATGCCGCGCACGCCGTCGTATAGCTCGTCAGCCGTAGCGCACGGCACGCGCTTGACAACGAGCACGACACGAGACGCGAGACGACTCCACAGGCAGACGCGCAGGCCGCACGCCACGTCGCCCGCAAACGAGACGCTGCCCTTCAGCGGGCGCACGCGGGCGCAGCCCAGGCCGCGCAGCTCGCCGGCAAGCGCCGCCTCGAAGCCCGAGGGGCACGTCGCCGAGAACTCGAGGGCAGGTTTGGCCGCACCGGAGCGCTTGCCGCGCTCCGGTGCCTTCACGGCCGCAGCGTCAGCAACCGTGGGGTCGAATTCGTCCATCTTCGTCTCCTCGCTCATGGCTTATCGACCCCTTCGGCCGCTCTTCGTGGTGGGATGCTTCTCTTCCCCGTCGGGTGCCACGCTGATGAGGTCGCGCTTGGCGATCTCGTCCGGATCCTCGCCGCGCTTGACGGCTTCCCCGGCCTTCACCTGGTCGGCGTTGACGCGGAAGTGCCGGTCGTGCTTGGCCCAGACGCCGACACTCTTGCCGTAGCCCATCTTGAGGCCGAATATGCTGCCGCCGATGAGGCCGATGACGAGGCCGGCGACCCACAGCAGGCCCAGGGCCGACACGAAGGCCGACACGACGATGCCCACGGCGATGGCCGCGATGTTGTACGCCCAGAACTGGCGATTGCTTCCCAGGCGAGTGGCGAGCGTCTCTCCCACCTTGTTGCCGATGACGATACCCAGCACCATGAAGAGCAGGGAGATGACGGCGGTTCCAAAGTCCATGCGAACAGGCCCTTCCGTCGCTAGTTCTGCGAGAACGGCGCCTCGAAGCCGCTCAGGCGCTCGGCCGGCGTCTCCTCCTCGTCGTCATCGTCAGCGTCGTCGCAGCCGCACGAGCAGCCCTCGCCATGCGCGTGGCCGTGGTCGTGCCCGCAGCCGCATGCGTCACCGCCCTCGACCTCGTCGGCCTCCTCGTCATCGTCGTCGAGGTTGAGCACCGACCAGTCCAGGCCCGCCTTGGCGCAGCTCTCCTCGTCGGAGTAGACGAGCGACAGCGCCTGCGTGCCCATGCGCGAGCCGCCGATCTCGGCAAGCATGCTGTACAGCTGGGCCGCCGTCTCCGTCGCGGGCAGCGTGACCTCCTCGTCCTCGGCCGTCGTCAGCGCGAGGTTGAGGTCCTTCACGTAGTGCTCGACCATGAAGCCGGGGCGATAGTCGTCACGCAGGATCTTGGGGCCGAGACCGCGCATGATCGTAGAGCCGGCCGTACCCGTGAGCAGCGCCCCGAGCATCTTCTCGACATCGAGGCCACCCTGCTTGGCAAACGTGAGGCCCTCGACGAGACCGAGCATGCAACCGGCCAGCGCCACCTGATTCGTGAGCTTGGCCATCTGGCCCTGGCCCGCGCGGTCAAACGTCAACACGAGCGTGCCGAGCACCTTGAGCACGTCGAGCACGGGCGCAACGGTCTCGTCGTCGGCACCGCAAAATATCGTGAGCGTCGCGGCCTTGGCCCCGTCCTCGCCACCCGTGACGGGCGCGTCGAACGCATGGAGGCCAGCGAGCTCGGCAACGTCGTGGATGTCGCGAGCGAGCTGTGGCGACGACGTCGTCATGTCGATGAGGTACGCGCCGCGCTTCGCCGCCGAGACGATGCCGTCCTTCGCGAGGTACAGCTCCTCGACCTGCTCGGGGTAGCCCACCATCGTGATGACGACGTCGGCGCCCTGCACGGCCTCGACGGCGCTCGCGGCGAGCTTGGCTCCCTTGCCCACGAGCGGCAGGGCCTTCTCAGGCGTGTGGTTGTAGACGGTGAGCTCGTAGCCGGCGTCGATGAGATGCCCCGCCATGGGGGCACCCATGAGGCCCGTGCCGATAAAGGCGATGGTCTTGATGTCCAAGGAAGTCCCTTCCGATGGGAGTCGATACGTGTGCGAGAGACGCCTAGCGCTTGCCGCGTCCGCCGGCCATGGAACGGCGATCCGTGCCCCAGAACGCCAGGGCCAGCATGCCGGGCCCGACGTGCGACCCGATCGTGGGATCGAGCTCGAAGCGGATGATCTCGGGGCAGGCAACGCCGCGCTCGTCGCAGTATGCGCGCACGAGCGCCTCGAGAGCATCGCCGTCCTCGCGGCAGTCGGCGTCGACGATGCCCAGCGGCAGCGAGGTGTCACCGTCCCAGCATGCACGCATCTGGTCGACGACCCACTTGAGCGCCTTCTTGCGGCCGCGCGACACGCCCATGAGCGTCAGCGAGCCGTCGAGGTCATAGGTGAGGTCGGGCTTGACGTTGAGCAGCGACGACACGGACGCCGCCGCCTTGGGGATGCGGCCGCCCGCAGCGAGCCACTTGAGCGACTCGAGCGTGAAGTAGCCGTGCATGCGGTTGCACGCTTCGTCTGCCCAGTCGGCGATGTCGCCCATGGGCATGCCCTCGTCGCGCAGCTTGCACGCCTGCTCGGCCAGCAGCAACGCCGTGAGAGCCGGAGCACGGTTATCGAGCACCGACAGCTCGAACGTCGGGTGGGCACAGCGAACCTGGGCGGCAGCCGTCTCCGCGTCATGAACCGACGAGGAGAGGCCCGCCGTGAAGCTCAGGTAGAGCGTCGGAACACCCTGCTTGGCGCACCACTCGAATATCTCGGCGAACACGCCTGTGGGAATGGCGCTCGTCGAGGCTCGCTCGCCAGAGCGCATGCGCCCGTAGAAGTCCTGCGACGACAGCGAGGCGCCCAGATCGTCCCAGTGCTCCTCGCCGCCCAGAACAAACGGGAACTCGATGACGTCGACGCCGAGGCGCTGCGCGAGCTCGGAGCTGACATCGCTGCACGAGTCGATGATGATGCGGCAGGTGGGGTGCGTCGAGAACGCGAGGAGATGAGGTACAGGCGAAGCCATGCAGGTAAGCCTTTCGACGAGAGGGCTGGGAACGTGAGGGCGCCACATACACGTGCGCCCCGCGTTTGGGGCGCGGGGCGCACGCGGACGAGCGTTTGCAGAGCTAGGCGGTGTGCTCGGGCATCGCCGGCGCCGGTGCGACCGGCTTGATGACACCGTAGCCGCCGTTCTTGCGGCGATACATGACGTTGACGTCACCCGTGTCAGCGTTCGTATAGACGAAGAAGTCGTGCCCAAGCAGGTCGACCTGCAGCAGGGCCTGGTCCTCCGTCAGCTTCGTGAACTCGATGAGCTTCTCGCGGACGACGTAGTCCTCCTCGTCGTCTGCCTCGGGCGCCGCGGGATCCGGCTCGGGCGTCACAAGCTCGTCAAGCGGCACGCCGGGCTCGGCCTCGGGACGGGAGGCGCGCTGACGGCGGTCAACGACGCGCGTCTTGAACTTGCGCAGCTGGCGGGACACGCGGTCAGCCGCCATGTCGACGGCGGCATACATGTCGGTTGCGGCCTCGGACACGCGAACGACGGCGCCCTTGATGAAGACCGTGACCTCGACGACCTGAGGAACGGGGTTGGACGGGTTCTTCTCAACGCGCAGGACGACCTCGGTATTCATCGGGATGTCGAACACGTTCGTTGCCGCCGACAGCTTTTCCTCGACATAGTCGCGAAGGGCGTCAGTGACGGCGATGTTGCGACCAGTGACGGTGACGTTCATGACGGCTCCAATCAATCGACCAGTAGATCCCGCCCCAGGGCTGTGGCCTCGAGGCAGGTCGCGCTTCGCAGGAGGGACGCCCGCCGCGGGCATCCGGTGCGTATCCCTAGCTTACCCGTAAATGGCCCCGGTTGAGTCGAGTTCCCGCAGCAAGTTGGCAAAAGTTGGCGAAGGCCCCGCGCGGCGTTACTCGCCCTCGACGGGAGCGGCTTCGCCCTCGGCGGGAGCCGCCTCGCCCTCGGCAGGCACCGCGGCGGGGTCGACGGCGGGCGCGGTGGGCACGGCGGCCGCCACCTGGTTCTCCGCCGTGATGGAGGGCAGATCTCCCACCCATGAGCTGCGGATCAGGCTCTGGATGCCGTTGGACGCAAGCTCGTCGACGGCACTCTGCACAGCGCTCTGGAGCTCGGCGTTGCTCGCCGCCACGGCGATGCCGCGCGTCGTGGGCATCTGGAGCGCGCCCGCCAGCGAGATGTCGTCATAGGAGGCGGCCAGATAGCCTCCCATGAACGAGTCGCACACAACGTACTTCACGGTGCCGGCCTGGAGCGCGTCGAACGCGTCGTTGAGCGTGGCAAAGCCCTGCTGCGCAGCCGTCGGCGCCATGTCGGCAAACGTCTTGGAGCTCGCGGACTCGCTCTGCACGCCAACGGGGCCAGCGATGACCTCGTCGAGCGTGAGCTTGGCGCCCGTGTAGTCCTTCATGAACACAGCGGGCGCGGCATCTGCGTAGCTGCCCACGACGACGCTCAGGCCGTCGGTGATCTGCGTGGGGCTCACGCCCATGACGACGTCGACGTCGCCGGTCGAGGCGCCCGTCACGCCCGTGCCCACGTTGACGAAGCGAGCGGTGAGGCCCATCTGCTCGGCCAGAGCGAGCGCAACGTCCACGTCGACGCCGCTGATGGTGCTCGAGCCGGACTGCGCAGCCCACGCATAGGGCGCGTTGGACGAGTTGATGCCGATCGTGAGCACGCCGTCCGTCTTGACGACGGGCGAGCTGACGACGGGCTGCTTCGCCGCGGCGTCCATCGCCTCCTGCACGGACGGGTAGCTGCTGCAGCCGGTCAGGGCCAACGCACAGGCGGTGGCGACAACGGCGGAGACGGCGAGACGGGTGATGCGCTTCATGGCGTCAGCTCTCTTCTGGCTCGCGGCGAGCGCGCTCGGCTGGTACGGGCGTCGCTTGCGCCGACATACGGGCCGCTGCGTGCGGCCTCCTGTCAAAACGAACGGTGTTCCCCCGGCTGACCTGGTATTTGGCCCCACACTCGCGTGCTGGGACGGTCGCTCACGCCGCCGCAGCGGCCCTCACTACTGGCCCTCTCGCCCGCGGGACAGGTTTGTCCCTATCAACGGGCGGCACGACTTACCCCTAGGACGAGCCATGCTCGCGCCCGCGCGCACGCCGACGCTTACGTGGATCCCTTTGGCCTCGTCTGCCATGGACTAGGGCGACCCCATGGGGACGCCCGCAACCACAGACCCGGGGGAACCTGGTAATAGTAGCAGACGGGAGACAACTTGGACCCCGCACAGGGTCACACCACGCGCCGGCCACGAGGCCGAGGGCGACGTCACCACGCGCGGGCGACGCAGGCCCCGTACACCCGGCAAGCGCCCGCGGCGCGCAGGGCACCGGCGCAGGCGAGCAGCGTCGCGCCCGTTGTGAGCACGTCGTCAACGAGCAGGACGCGCTCGCCGTCGAGCCGCGCGCACGCCACAACGTCGCCCCGGGCGTTGGCGCGGCGGCCCTCCCGCGTCAGGCGACGCTGGTCGGCGCCCCCGCCGCGCGCCAGCACGTCGCGCACGGGCAGGCCGAGCAGCCCGGCGAGGGGGCGGGCGACGGCGTCCATGTGGTCGAAGCCGCGGCGAGCGAACGCGGCGGGCGTCGCGGGGACGAACGCGAGGCACGTGGCATCGCGCACGTCAAACGCTCGGGTGAACGCCAGCGCCTGGAAGAGCACGTCCGCAAGCAGCGGGGCAATGCGGCGCTCCCCCGCGTCCTTGTACGCACGGATGAGCGCGTCGAGCGGCCAGGCAAGC
Source organism: Coriobacteriia bacterium (assembly GCA_018368455.1). Taxonomy (NCBI): domain Bacteria; kingdom Bacillati; phylum Actinomycetota; class Coriobacteriia; species Coriobacteriia bacterium. The sequence goes on along the minus strand of JAGZEG010000004.1, from coordinate 74,718 downwards.
GACCCGGCGCAGCACACGCCGTCCAGGGCACTCGCCAGCAGCCCAGCGGCGGAGGCGTCGTCCGGGCTGGGGTCGGAAACGCCCTCGTCATCGGCGCCGGTATGCCAGTCCGTGCACTCCGTGCAGACCAGCGCCCCAAACGGGGCCCCACAGCGCGGACAGGCATGCGCCTGGTCAGCGAGGGGCAAGCGTGCCCGGCACGCGTCGCACAGCAGCACGCCGGGAGCGTCGCAGCCCGCACAGCGCGTGGGCCACAGCAGCTCCTCGAAGCCCTCCCCCAGCTCGCGCACCGCACGACGAACGCGAACCGGCACGCGCATCGCGCCCCTCGCGAGCGTGGGGCGACCCGCCGCCCCGCGCGCCCGCATTGCCCTCGACGATCGCAGTGCCACCTCACGCCCCCGCTCTCCCGCCTCGCCCCGACCGGTCCACCATACGTCGCGCCGTCACTGCCTGTCGATATGAGGCCTCATCATGCGGGGCGCGCCCCCATGACGAGGTGCAGGCAACGAGCCCATGCGGGGAGGTTCGACCTGCCTTCGCAACCGCTGAACATCCCCGCGTGGGGGTATACTGGGGCATATCGCACGCATCGCACAAGGAGGCGGCTCATGGGATCGTTTCTGCCGTTCGTCTGGCTCGGCGTCGCCGTCGTGGCCGGCCTCGTTGAGGCGGCCTCACCGCTGCTCATCTGCATCTGGTTCTGCCTGGGCGCCGCAGTCACGTTCGTCGTGAGCCTCTTCGTCGACAACGTGCTCACGCAGGTCATCGTGTTCCTCGTCGCCTCGTTCGTCATGCTGCTCGCCCTGCGTCCCTTCATGCGCAAGCGCGTCAACGCCAAGGGGGAGCCCCAGATGAACGCCGACGGCTACGTGGGGCGCGTCGTCACCGTCACGCAAGGCATCACCGCAACGCACGACGGACGCGCGCTGCTCGGCGACACGTCGTGGCTCGCACGCTGCGCCAACGGGGGCGAGCTCTCCAGCGGCTCCCAGGCCCGCGTCGTCTCCGTCGACGGAGCGCGGCTCGTCGTCGAGCCGCTGGGAGGAGGCGCCGCCTAGCTCTGGCACGCACGCCCCATTCACCCCCTTCAAGAAGGGAACGCTCATGTTCGAGTCGCTCGATATCAACTTCGCCGGCGTCATCGCCATCATCGTGGCCGCCGTCATCGTGTTGTGGCTACTGTCCACGTGCATAAAGATGGTGCAGCAGACTGACGCGCTCATCATCGAGTTCCTCGGCAGCTACCGCGCCACGTGGAAGGCTGGCCTGCACTTCAAGCTGCCGTTCGTCGAGCGCATCGTGCGGCGCGTCAGCCTGAAGGAAAACGTCGTCGACTTCGAGCCGCAGTCGGTCATCACGCGCGACAACGTAACCGTGCAGATCGACACCGTCGTGTTCTACCAGGTCACCGATCCCAAGCGCTACGCGTACGGCGTCAACAACCCGCTGGCCGCCATCGAGAACCTCACGGCCACGACGCTGCGCAACGTCATCGGCGACCTCGAGCTCGACCAGACGCTCACGTCGCGCGAGAGCATCAACTCGCGCATGAGCATCGCGCTCGACGAGGCGACGGACGCCTGGGGCATCAAGGTGAACCGCGTCGAGCTCAAGGACATCACGCCGCCCCAGAGCATCCGACAGGCCATGGAGAAGCAGATGAAGGCCGAGCGCGAGCGCCGCGCCGCCATCCTGCAGGCCGAAGGCGAGAAGCAGTCGCAGATCCTCGAGGCCGAGGGCAACAAGCAGTCCACAGTGCTCCACGCCGAGGCCGAGAAGCAGGCCAAGATCCTGGCAGCCGAAGCCGAGAAGCAGGCACAAATCCTTGCGGCCCAGGGCGAGGCGGAGGCCATCCTCAGCGTGCAGAAGGCCACGGCCCAGGGCATCGAGATGATCCGCGAGGCAGGCGCCGACAGCGCGGTGCTCACGCTCAAGAGCCTCGAGACAATGCAGCGCGTCGCCGACGGCCAGGCAACGAAGATCATCATCCCCTCGGAGCTGCAAGGCCTCGCCGGCCTGGCCACGACCGCTGGCGAGCTGTTCAAGGCGACCGACGATCCCGCTGGGTCAAAGTAGGCGACCGACGCATTCGTCGCACAAAACGTCAGGCGCCCCGGGCAACGGCTGTTCCTCCGTCGCCCGGGGCGCCTTTTCGTGCCGAGATGCCCGCCCGCTCCTAGGCCTCGGCGCTGACCGGGGACCCGGGCTTCTTGTGCAGGTACTTGATGTAGATCGTCAACTGGGAGACGTTGAACGTCGCGCCGTCGGACAGGCGCTTCTGCTCGATGGCCCACACCTGCGTGCGGCCGCCGCCATGCACCATGTGAGCGTGCGTCTCGATCGTGTCGCCCAGGTTGACCGGCAGCATGTGCGTCGACTCGAGGTTCAGGCCAACCGGGTGCGCATAGTCGGGCGAATAGCCGGTCATGGCGGCCTTGTTGGCGCAGTTCTCCGCGAGCCACGCACTGATGCCGCCGTGCAGAATGCCGTTGGGCTGCAGCATGACGTCGCTCACCTTCGTGCGCGTCAGGCCCTCGTTCGGCTCCATCTTGACGTACTCCACCTGCAGGATGTCACTCAGGTTCATGCGCGATACCTCCTCGGGGCGGCCGCTCGGGCCTTGTCTGCGTCCTGTGCCGTGCGTGCGGGCTATCATGCCCGCCTTCGTCCCTCCCACCGGCGCGATAGGCTTCACGCCCCCACATCCGACAAAGGAAACACAGCGAGGGAGCACCCAACGCCCCAACAGGCTGGGGACTGGGAATATTGTCGCGGTACGGTGCAGGCGAGATTTCTTTTCTTACCCGCAACACTTGGGGGAATAAGGTTGCCCATATATACATGCGCGTCTGCGCCCGACCGCGGACGCGCGATCGCTTCCACAGGGAGAGGATGCCAACCATGGCACAGCACGACATACGTCCCGCAGCGGGCATCTCACGCCGATCATTCATCGGGCTAGGCGGCGCAGTTGCCGGCGCCGGTGCCCTGAGCCTCGTGCTCGCTGGCTGCGGAGCTGACACCGACACGGCAGCCAGCGACGCCGGATCGGATGCCCCCGCGCAGGGAGAGGCCTGCGCCGTCAAGATCTCCAGCAACAACTCGACGCGCCCCTACTGCTTCATCAACGAAGACGGCGAACTGGCCGGCTACGACATCGACAGCCTCAAGCTCGTCGAGGAGAAGCTCGACGGCAAGTACGCGTTCTCGTTCGAGGGCATGCCGTTCGATACGATGATCGCCTCGCTGCAGTCCGGCTCGAGCGACATGGCGAGCTGCGCGCTCTCCCGTACCGAGGAGCGCCTCGAGAAGTACCTCGTGCCCGACCAGCCCTACGGCCTCGCCCCCATGGTCCTCGCCGTGCGCAAGGACTCGGGCATCGAGAGCCTGGCTGACATGGCGGGCAAGACGCTGCGCTGCAACGCGACGCTCGCCGAGTACCAGGCCATCCTCAAGTACAACGCCGACCATCCCGACGCGCAGATCACCGTCAACAGCCAGGATCCCATCGTCAGCGACGCCGACCTGTTCCGCGCTGTCGAGAACGGCCAGTGCGACGGCATCCTCATCTTCAAGGGCGGCTTCGACGACGCTCAGAAGGGCGCCGGCACTGACCTCGTGGCCGTGGGCCCTGTCATGATCAACGCGCTGTACTACCTGATGCGCGTCGGCGACGAGGAGCTGTGCGCCGACGTGTCAGCCGCCCTAGCGACCGCCCGCGAGGACGGCTCGCTCGGCAAGGTGGCGCAGCAGTGGTTCGGCGAAGACGTATTCGCCGCCTATCCGGACTTCCCCATCGGTGCCGACATCATGATCGACGGTGGGTCGTCCGTGTACTCCGTCGTCGAGGACGGCGTGCTGAGCGCGGCGAGCTCGGACGCCGACGCAAAGGTAGGCTCCGCGAGCTCGTCCAAGGACGCAAAGGCGAACTCTGCAAGTTCGACAAAGGATGCCTCTCGCGACTAAGTCTGCGGACGCCCCTCCCGACCAGCGAGGCGTCCGCCACAAGATCTCGCAGCGCCCGGGGGCGACGGATGGGAAGTCCATCGCCCCCGGGCTTTTTTGGGCGCGCGGAAGGTCCCTCGTCGCCGCAGCGCGAGCACTTTCGCATCGGATCCGCCGTTCCACGGACAGAAACAGAGCTGATGCATGCCGCCTCGCAACCGAAGAGACCACGGCGCGCCATGCAGCCAGCAAAACCGCAGGTCGCATGCAGCGAGCGAGCCTCGGCTTCCAGACGGCCCATTCACGAACTCGATTTCTGCCCACGAAGCGAGGCTCCCCGAGCAAAGCCAGCGTGTCGCCCAGCAGGCCCGGCCGCCCCTATCGGTCGTAGCGCCAGTTCTTGTCGGTGAGCATGCGCGCGATCGCCAGACCGATCGGCAGGCACAGTATGATGATGAACGCCTCCATGCCCCAGCTCAGCGCCGCCATCGCGCTAAGGTCGCCCAGGTAGTACATCGCGCGGTACAGGTAGAGGCCCGGCACCATGATGACGATGGACGGCACGGTCAGGCTGATGCGCGGCAAGGTGAAGCGAAGGCCGATAACGGACGCGAGCAAGCCCGAGATGAGGGCGCCCAGCAACGCGGCGGCCTCAGGCGGCATACCCGCGAAATCGATGAGCTCGAGACGTGCCGTGTTGGAGACTGCCCCGATGAGCGCGGCGGCCAGACACATGCGCGGCGGGCTGTTGAACATGACGGAGAAGCCGAACACGCCGACAAAGCTCGCCACGACGCGTAGCAGGCACTCCACGCCCGGATCGAGCCCGAGTGGCGCAAACTCATCGGGCTGCAGTGCCACGAGCTTGGCAATCATCCACCCCACGATCGTGGCGCCGATGACGATAGTGAGCGCATACGCCAGCCGCTGGAGGCCCGAGGCAAAGCGGAACTTCGCGATATCCAGGCCGCTCGTGATGAGCGGGAAGCCCGGAATGACGAAGAGCATCGCGCCGATATAGCCCGCCGCGTGGTGCATGGCGTTGGGGATGACCAGCGACAGCAGGGCGAGCGTCGCGGCGTAGCACAGACCCGCAACAGCAACGGAGAGCGCGGCGGAACCGAACTGGTTGATGCGGCGCTTGAGCATGAGGCAGCGCACGAAGTTGCCGATGCCTGCGCCGACGAGGGCGCCGAACATCTCGATGAGCCCACCGCCGAGCAGAAAGACGAACGCGCAGCACGCGAGGCCCGCCGCGAGACCCTGCTGCCACGGGCTGTAGCGGCCGGGATGCTTCTCGATCGTGTCGAGCAGACGATGCACGTCGCTGACCGTCAACTCGCCCAACCCCTCCTCGAGCTCGTCGACGACGCGCTCGAGGATCTGCATGCGCTCCGTGTTGACGCCCGTCGCCGGAAGGGAGGCGACCTCGGTAAACGCGGCGTGGCCGTCCGTGATCGTCAGGTCAATGGACACGAGGCCCACCTCAGCCTGACAGGAAGTCCCGAGCAGAGCCGCCACGTGCCCCATGACCTTCTCGACGCGATAGCCGCTCGCACCGCTTGACAGCACGAGCCGGCCGACGCGCATGACGATGGAGGACTTCGTGGAAATGCTCGCGTCCTTTGCCAGCACGTCCCGGTCCTCGATGACGCTCTCCCAGCGGAGCTTGAGGCTGCGCAGGTCGGCGCTGCGATGGAGGTGGGAGTCGTGGCGCGAGTCGATCGTGCGCGTGGAGAGCTCATGCTCGAGCGCCTCGATCTCAGCATTCGTGAGCGAGTGCGGCATCGAGTCGTACGAGGAGTCGTGCACCATCGTCCCGGGCATCTTGCTGTCAGCGGAGCGCTGCGCGCCCATGTCAATCCCACCCCCGCGCCGTCGGCCAGCAAGGCCCGACGACATGCCATCCTTCACCTGTACGTCACGATCCAGCATACGCCAACACCCCACAGCGCACGCAAACCAAACGCAAACGCGCAGCGTATGGACGCAATATCGAGCCAGGCGGACAGAAAAACCTCGCGTGAGCAATCCGTGCGATTGGGGAGGATTTCGTTTTCCCGCGCCCAAAGACGACTTGACGGCGCCTCCACGCCTGTCGCAAGATGCGCGATAGCAGATGGAGAAGGGGCATCGCGCGCAGTACGCAGATCAGCGATGCGCCCACGTTACGGAGAGAGGGGGTGTTCACATGATGCCATGGAGCAAGGGGCAGGGACGATCGTCATGTAGAGAGACGACCTGCCGTGTGCAGGGACGCGGGTACAACGGAAGAGCAGCCAGCACAGAAGAGGTCCCGGGCGGCGCCAACAGAGGGCGCGGCAAGGGCTTTTTTTATGCGCAAAAACAGGCCGACCGCTCTCGGCCCGCGACGGTGTCGCCCCATCCGGCTCGCGGCGCCTCGCCCTGAGTGAGCGAAACACCCGCCCGGTCTGGGCAGCCCGCATCGGCATGCGCCTTGTTGCGCGTCTTCGAGAAACGCAGGTCACATCGTGAGTGTGAACACCCCCTCTTCGCACGGCCCTGCCCGCTTCGGCGCAGCGTCGCGTAACGACCTCGTCGGCATCGCCCTGGGCATTGCCGGCATCAGCCTAGTTGGCGGCCTCGTCGCCCTGCGCCCCGAACGCGAGACGACCAATCGCCCGACGCCCCGCCGTCCCATCCCCGCCGACACTCAGCAGGCAGATCCCGAGCCCACGTCTGTCGCAGGCATTCAGTAACCCCCATCTCGCGCGGTGAAGGAGCCACAAAAATCCAGCTCCTCGCCTCATCACAGAAAGAAGAACATCCCATGAACAGCGCCCACTCCACCGCGTCCAGCACGCGTGGCATCTCCCGCCGCAGCTTCTTCTGCCTGGCCGCCGGCCTCGCGATCGCCAGCACGGCTGCCCCTCTGACGTGCCGTGCCTTTGCCGCCGACAACCCGCAGGTCGTAAAGATCATCACCTCGAACCAGACGAAGCCGTACTGCTTCGTCAACGAGGACAACGAGCTGCAGGGCTATGACATCGATGTCCTGAAGCTCTGCGAACAGAAGCTCGGCGGAAAGTACCAGTTCCAGTTCGACGGCATGCAGTTCCAGAGCATGGTCGCCTCGCTGCAGTCGGGCGCATGCGACCTCGTGTCGTGCGCCATCGCCCGCACGCCCGAGCGCCTCGAGAAGTTCATCTTCCCCGAGGAGCCCTACTGCATCGGGCCCATGGCAGCGGCGGTGCGCAAGGACTCCGGCATCACGGACGTCCATGGCCTGGCTGGCAAGAAGCTGCTCGTCAACCCGACGAACGCCTACTACCAGGCCCTCGTGAAGTACAACGACGAGCATCCCGACGAGGCCATCGAGCTCGTCGAAGCCGAGAACGTCGGTGATGTGGCGAGCTGGTTCCGCGCCGTCGCCAACGGTCAGGCCGATGCCTGCTACACGCTCGTCTCGAGCTTTGACTCCATTCAGCAGGGAGCCGGCACCGACCTCGCACTGACGGAGACCGTCACGTACGGCCTAGACTTCTTCATGCTGCGCCCCGGCATGGAGGGTCTGGCGGCCGACCTCACGACGGCGCTCAGGGAGGCAAAGTCTGACGGCAGCCTCGGCGAGCTGGGCAAGAAGTGGCTCGGCGGCGACGTGTTCGCCGAGAACGCTGACTTCCTCAAGGAGGGCGCCGACATCATCGTCGGCAAGGGCGACACGTACTACTCCGTCTCCGATGACGGCGTCCTCGTCGACGTGAGCGCCCAGAAGGACAGCTCGGCTGCGTCGGACGCCAAGGAGGCTGGCAAGTAGGAGCACCGGGGCGCCCGAGCGGGTTTCTTCGCCCCCGTTTGCCTGAGCACCTCGGGCGCGGCGCCAACACGCGGTACCATTGTCCCGCCGGCGCCGCGCCCGACACGCCCGCCCCGCAAGCGTCCCCGAAGAGCGAGAGGTTCTGCACGCGATGACTTACCTGGTATTCCCGGAGAGAATCCCCGAGTTCATACTCAAGGTGCTCCAAGCGTTTCCCCTGACGCTGCTCATCATGGTGACGTCGCTGCTCATCGCCATGGCCCTTGGCTTGCTCGTCGCCATGGCGCAGCTCGGCTCGAAGCGCTGGGCGCACGTCATCGCTCGCACCTGGGTGTCGCTCATGCGCGGCATCCCGTCGCTCGTGATGATATTCCTGCTGTACTTCGCGCTTCCGCAGGTGCTCAAAGCGACGGCGGGAATAGACATCGCGGCGGCGAACAAGGTGTACTTCATCGTGGCGGCGCTCTCGCTCATCGCCAGCGCCGACATGGGCGAGATGATGCGCTCGTCGTTTCTCGCCGTGCCGCGCGTTCAGACGGAGGCGGCCCTGGCCTGCGGCATGACGCAGGCGCAGGCCGTGCGCCGCATCGTGCTGCCCCAGGCCGTCGCCACGGCCATCCCGCTGTTCGGCAACCTCGTCATCTCGCTGTTCAAGAGCACGTCACTGGCGTTCTCCATCGGCGTCATCGACATGATGGGGCGCGCAAACGTCATAGCCGCCGCCAACTACGGCGCCTATCGCCTCGAGCTCTACGTCTCCGTCGCCATCATCTACTGGGTGGTGTGCGTCGTGCTCATGCTCGCGTTCATGGGCCTCGAGCGCACGACGACGCGCGGGCGTCGCCGGGCAACGGCGTAGGGGGGGTGCCGCGATGATCTTCGACGTCGATTTCCTGCTCCAAGCGGCCCCCGCGGTCCTCAGCGCGCTGCCGCTGACGCTGGCCATGGTGTTCGCCTCGGCCCCACTCGGCTGGCTGCTCGGCTTCGCGCTCGCCCAGGCCCGGCTCAAGCGCATCCCCGTCCTCAACCAGCTCGTCGCCGTGTTTGTGTCCATGATGCGCTCCGTGCCCGAAGTGGTGCTGCTCTACGTCATGTACTACTTCATGCCGGTCGTCATCTACAACGCACTGCTGTCCGCCGGGATCGAGGCCAACGTCGCCGCGGTGCCGCCCGTCGTGTTCGCCGTGCTGACGTTCGTGCTCAACCAGGCGGCGTACTCGTGCGAGGTGCTGCGCTCGGCCATCGCCTCGGTGGACGCGACGCAGATGGAGGCGGCGCTGGCGTGTGGCATGACGCACGGCCAAGCCATGAGGCGCATCGTGCTGCCCCAGGCCATCGTGGCGGCGCTGCCCAACCTCAACGGCCTGTTCGTGGGCCTGTTGCACGGCACGTCGCTGGCGTACTTCGTCGGCGTCCACGAGATCATGGCGACAAGCGTGCTCGAGGCAAACCAGAGTTACGCCTACCTCGAAGCCTACCTGCTCGTCACCATCATCTACGAGGTGCTGAGCTTCGCGTTCAACCGCGTGTTCCACGTCATCGAGCTGCGCGCTGGACGATATCGGGCGCTGCAGCCTCGCAAAGGATAGGAGGCGCCCCTTATGGGACGCAATGCTATGCGGTACGACTTTACGACGCGCGTCAATCGCGCCGGCACTGGCTCGTCCAAATGGGACGGGATGTTGAAAGACTGCCCCGATGTCCCTGCCGACGTCGTGCCGCTGTCCGTAGCTGACATGGAGTTCGTCAAGCAGCCCGAGATCGCCACGTGTTTGCATCGCATCGCCGACGAGGCCATTCTCGGCTACACCGGACCCACTGACGCCTACTATGAAGCGGTCATCGGCTGGCAGGAGCGCCGCCACAAGTGGGCGCCCGAGCGCGACTGGATCGCGACGTGCCCGGGCGTCGTGCCGGCGCTCTACCGCTTTGTCGAGGCGCTGACAGAGCCCGGCGACGGCGTCATCATTCAGCCGCCGGTCTACTTCCCGTTCAAGAGCGCCGTCCAAAGCGCCGGCCGCACGCTTGTCGAAAATCCGCTGCGGCTTGTGGGCGACGGCACGCCGCAGGCCCACTACGAGATGGACTTCGACGACCTTGAGCGCAAGGCCGCCGACCCTGCGACAAAGATGATCCTGCTGTGCAGCCCGCACAACCCCGCCGGCCGTGTGTGGACGGCCGGCGAGCTGCGCCGCTGCGCCGAGATCTGTCTGGCCCACGGCGTGTTCATCGTCTGCGACGAGATCCACAACGACCTGATCATGCCCGGACACACGCACACGACGCTGGCACGCGTCATTCCAGACGACGAACTCGGTCACATCGCCGTGTGCACCGCCCCGTCCAAGACGTTCAACCTAGCCGGGCTCGAGTGCTCGAACATCTTCATTCCCGATGAGGAAGTACGAACAAAGTTCAAGCGGCTCGGGTTCAGGCGCGGCGGCCCGTTCAGCCTCAACGCGTTTGCATACCCGGTGTGCGCCTGCGCATACAACGAGTGCGAGAACTGGCTCGACGAGCTGCTCGAGGTGCTCGACGGCAACCGCCGCTTTGTCGAAGACTATGTGGCACGCGAGCTACCCCAGATCAAGGTCATGCCGCTTGAAGGGACGTACCTGCAGTGGCTTGACATGCGCGCTTTCGACATGGACGCAGACACGCTCAAAACATTCCTGCACACGAGGGCGCACCTGTTCGGAGACGAAGGCGCCGCGTTCGGAACGGGCGGCGCCGGCTTCGAACGCATAAACATCGCCTGCCCCACGGATGTGCTGCGCGAGGCGCTCGACCGGCTCACGGTGGCAGTGCATACGCTGTAGGACAGGCGCGCGCGAACGCCCAGGGGGAGAACAGCAAGGAGAACCATGCACTACGTAGGCGTTGACATCGGCTCGACCGCAACGAAGATCGCCGTTATGGGACTGCCTGCCGAGGCAGTCACGGCCTTCGCTGGAGACGAAGCCGCGGCGGCGAGGACCGCTGCGAAAGACGGCTCGCTCGCACTCGAGCGCACGCTGCTCGCACCCACGGGGTACAGCAGCGTCGATGCCGCCGAGCGGGCCCTGGGAATGCTCGAAGAGGCGGGCTATCCCAAGGGAAGCTTCGCATGCGTCGCCACGGGATACGGCCGCATCGCCGTGCCCTATGCCGACAAGGCCATCACGGAGATCACGTGCCACGGGCGCGGTGCGGCATATCTGTTCGGGCCCGATGGCGTCGTTGTCGACGTTGGCGGACAGGACACGAAGGTCATGCACCTGGCCGGCGGCAACGTAAAGAAGTTCGTCATGAACGATAAGTGCGCTGCCGGCACGGGGCGCTTCCTCGAGATCATGGCCAACCGCCTCGGCGTCAGCCAGGAGGAGCTGTCACGCCTTGCGCGCGCCGGCCAGCCCACAACGATCTCGACGATGTGCACCGTGTTCGCCGAGAGCGAGGTCATCTCGCTCGTCGGCAAGGGAGAGCCGCGCGAGAACATCGCCAACGGCATCATCGGCAGCGTCGTCAAGAAGGTCGCCGCGCTCGTAGGGCAGGTCAGCGGCGACGCGGCGGGTTCGTACTTCCTGACGGGCGGCCTGTGCGACAACGATTACTTTGTCGCCCAGCTCGGCGCACATCTCGGTCACGAGGTGGTGACACGCCCGCAAGCGCGCTATGCCGGTGCCATCGGGGCAGCCATCTCGGCAGCCCACCTGTAAGAGAAACGAACGCGGGGCCGGACGCGCTGAACAGGCACGCAACCCCGTCGAACCATAGGAAAAAAGAGAGGGAACGCCAATATGAGCGCCGAAACGACCATTGAACCCGAAGTTCAGAAGAGTTCAACCGAGGAGCTTGAGCCGCTGCCCCGCACGTTCGAGGAGTTCAACGAGCAGCGCAAGGCCGGCTTCATGCGCGTCAAGCAGTTCAAGGAGAGCGGAGGGCGCCTTGCCGGCGTGCTGTGCTCGTTCACCCCGCTCGAGATCCTCGACGCCGCCCACGTGTCGGCCGTCGGCCTGTGCGGCATGAGTGACGAGACGATTCCCGCCGCCGAGACCGTGCTGCCCAAGAACCTCTGCCCGCTCATCAAGTCGACGTACGGCTTCGCGCTTACGGAGAAGTGCCCCTATACGTACTTCGCCGACATGATCGTGGGCGAGACGACGTGCGACGGCAAAAAGAAGATGTACGAGCTGCTCGGTGATCTCAAGAACACGTACGTGCTGCACCTGCCCAACTCGCGCTCGCGCTCCTACGAGCACGACGAGTGGTACGAGGAGCTCAAGCGGTTCAAGGGGTATCTCGAGGACTTCTACGGAATCACGATCACCGATGACGACCTGCGCGAGGCCGCGCGCACGCGCAACCGTCTGCGCCGCGCCCTCATCAAGCTCTACAACCTGCAGACCTCTGAGCCGCCGGCCGTGCGCGGCACCGAGATGATGAGCTCGCTTCTAGCCGGGTCGTTCAACTTCGACGTGCACAACTTCGCCGACCGCGTCGAGCAGCTCGTCAACCAGCGTGCCGCACAGGCTGCTGAGGGCAAAAGCGAGGTCTCTCCCAGCGCAAAGCGCATCCTGCTGACGGGCTGCCCCTCCGGCGGCCTCATCAACAAGGTGGGCAAGGTCATCGAGGCCAACGGCGGCGTCATCGTCTGCCTGGACGACTGCTCCGGCGAGCGCACGAACAAGCTGCTCGTCGACGAAGAGGCGCCCGACATCCTGCGCGCCATCGCAGAGCGCTACCTGAACATCAACTGCTCCGTCATGACGCCCAACGAGGGCCGCATGGAGAACACGCTGGCCATGGTGGAGAAGTACCATGTCGACGGCGTCATCGATGCCGTGCTGCAGGCATGCCACACGTTCAACATCGAGGCCGCGCGCATGGGCCGCGTCATGGAGGAGCACGGCGTCCCGTACATGAAGCTCGAGACCGACTACTCCATGGGCGACTCGGGGCAAATCGAGACGCGCATCGCCGCCTTTATCGAGACGCTCTAGCGGCCTACGGCACATCATCTGCGGCGTTGCGCTTCGGCTCACGTATGTCGAATACGCTTCGCCTCGGCGCGCCTTGCATCTGCTGCACCGTAGGGCGCTAGAGCAGATTGCCGTATATTTACGGCACACCGGCCCGAGCGGCTCGCGACGTTAACGAAGGAGAGTTCCATGCTCGAAAAGCGGCCGTGCGTCGTGGTCACGTTTGCGAATACGCCGGATGCATGCGGGATGGAGGACGCGGCCAAGCGCCTGGGCATCCCCGGGCGGCTCATCCCGATTCCGTCGGCCATCTCCGCAGGCTGTGGGCTCGCGTGGCGCGCCGAGGCCGCCGAGCGCGACGTCGTCGTAAGAGCGCTTGAAACACACGGCATCACCCACGAGGGCGTGTTCGACATCGAGCTGTAAGCCACCGGCCGTCCCACCTTGTCCGCGCGGCCCGCCCGCACGAGCGTCCGTGCCACATAATCCCGAGAGGATACCCGTCCCATGATCTACTTCGACAACGCCGCCACGGCCATGGCCCGCCCGCAGGAGGTCGTCGACGCCGTCGTGCGCGCGCTCACGACGTTTGGCAACGTGGGGCGCGGGGCGCACGACGCCGCCATCTCGGCCGACATGGCGGTGTTTGACGCGCGGCGCAAGGTTGCCGAGCTGCTGGGCGCCCCCTCCCCCTCGCGCGTGGCCTTTGGCTACAACGTCACCGAAGCGCTCAACGTCGCCATCGCGGGCCTGCTGCGCGACGGCGACCGGGCGCTCACAACGGCTGCCTCCCACAACTCGGTGCTGCGCCCGCTGTTCCGCGCGCGCGACGAGCGAGGCTGCGCCGTGGACGTAGCGCCCATCCGCCCCGATGCCTCGCTCGACTTCGACGCCTATGGCGAGCTGCTGCGCACCGGACGGCCGCGCCTCGTCGTGGCGACGCACGCCTCCAACCTCACGGGCGACGTGTACGACGTGGCGCGTATGGCGAACATGGCCCACGAGGTCGGGGCGCTGTTCGTGCTCGACGCGGCGCAGACGGCCGGCGCCCTGCCCGTCGACATGGCTGCCCTCGGCGTCGACGTGCTGTGCTTCACCGGACATAAGAGTCTGCTGGGGCCGCAGGGCACAGGCGGGCTCTGCGTGGCGGAAGGCGTCGAGGTGCGCCCACTGCTCGAGGGCGGCACCGGCGTGCACAGCTACGACGAGCGTCAGCCGCTTGCGATGCCTGAGAGCCTCGAGGCCGGCACGCTCAACGCGCACGGACTGGCGGGACTCGCAGCCGGCATCGACTACCTGCAGCGCGTCGGCGTGGAGCACGTGGCCGCACGCGTGGCCGAGCTCACAGAGCGCTTCGAGACCGGCGTCGCGAACCTGCCGGGCGTGCGCGTGTACGGCGGTCACGGCGGCGTAGCGCGCACGGGCGTCGTGGCGCTCAACGTGGGCGAGGTGGACTCGGGGCGCATCACGAGCCTGCTGGCCGAGCACTACGGCATCTGCACGCGCTCCGGAGCGCACTGCGCGCCGCTCATGCACCGCGCGCTGGGCACCGTGAGCCAGGGAGCCGTGCGCTTCAGCTTCTCGCACCTCAACACCGAAGACGAGATCGACGCTGGCATCGCCGCAATGACCGAGATCACGGGCGAGCTGGCAGGATAGAGCTTCATCGAGTGCGGGCTGATTCTGGGGCAAGAAGCGGCCCGCACTCGACAAGCAGAGGCGCGACGTCCGAGCTTGACAAGCAAGCTGGCAATCGGCACTATGTCGCAGCGATGAATCCGAGCCAAGAATGAGGGAAGGGAGGTGCGAGAAGACATGGGGATACGGGGATCATGTAGTGCAACGACCTGCCGTGTGCAGGGTCGCGGGTCCAACAGAACAGCCATCCTCGCCCGTGCGGCGAGAGGCGTGGCAGCAGAAGAGCAAACGAGGGTCTTGGCAGGTGGAAGCGCAGAGGGCGCCCACGGCCAGGGCTTTTTTCATGCCGCGATTCCAGGGCAGCCTGCAGGGAAAAGCGCTCCCGCCGCACGTGGGGCATCGCCCTGAGCACCAGCCACGCGCGTCCGGTTCGGGCACGCCACGACTCAACCTCCCTGCGGCCCCAACGGGTCGCCCAGCCCACATGAAAGGATTCCTCATGCAGCCTTTGCTCACCACTCCCCTCTCCCGCCGCTCGCTCGTAAAGGGCACGCTGGCCGCCACACTCGGCCTCGGCCTGGCCTCCGTGCTGCCCGCCGGCCTCGCGCCACAGGTGGCACGCGCCGACGAGTCCGACGGCACGTTCACGATGGCCATCAGCTTCATGCCCTCCTCGCTGCAGCCCTCCTCCGGCGGCAACGACGATCAGACCATCGTCGTGCGTCCCGTCTACGAGTGCCTGTTCCAGGAGCTCGACGGCGACAAGATCGAGTACCACCTCGCTGATGGCGTCGAGATTTCCGAGGACGGCCTCACCTACACGATCCACATCCGCGACAACGCAAACTGGAGCGATGGCGAGCCCATCACCGTCGACGACATTCTGTTCACGATCGAGTACAACGGCCTGAAGTACGACGGCAAGACGAGCACGACACAGGTCAACGGCGAGGACGTCACGTTCACGAAGAAGGACGACAAGACGCTTGAGGTCGTGCTGCCCTCCGTCTACGTCACCTACATCTACACGATGTGCAATTGGACGCCGCTGCCCGCTCACGCCTTTGACAACGACCCCTCGAAGGTCGCGGATAACGCCGGCTACTTCTTCACGACCGACATGGTGACGAGCGGCGCATTCACCGTCGAGCAGATCAACGAGGACAGCATCGTCTACGCCCCGCGCGCCGACTACTACGGCGGCGAGCTCTCCATTAAGAAGCTCGTAGCCAAGACGATCGGCTCGGGCAGCACCAAGCAGCTCGCCTTTGAGAACGGCGAGGTCAGCTACATGCGCGTCACGACGGCCGAGGACCTGGAGAAGTACGCCGCCGACGAGGCCACGTACACACTGTACTCCGTCTCCGAGGCGCGCCTCAACTACCTGCAGCTCAACCCCCAGGGGCCCGTCATGTCCACGCTGGGCGAGGACGCACGCAAGGCCCTGTTCCTCGCACTCAACGGCCAGGAGATCGTCGACTTCGCCTACGGCACCGACAAGCTGGCCACGCCAGCCAACAGCCCGCTGACACCCGACCAGTACGACTACGACCCGGAGTGCCCCGGCTATACGCAGGACATCGAGCAGGCAAAGCAGCTCGCCGAGTCCAGCGGCCTGGCCGGTCAGACGCTCACGTACATCTTCAACGCCGACCGCCCGAACATGGAGCAGGTCGCTGTCGTCGTGCAGCAGCAGCTCCAGGCCATCGGCGTCAACCTCAGCATCGAGGGCCTCGACTCCACAACGTTCTTCAACCGCTTCTTCTACGGCGCGTACGGCACCGACCAGGGCAACACGTGGGACCTGGGCTCCAACGGCTGGGATTCCGAGCGCGGCATCAGCTCGCGCCAGGCCTACAACTACCTCACGTCGGGCACGTCGCGTTTCATGACCGGCTTCTCCGATGAGCTGGGCGAGCTCACCAAGGCCGCCAACTCCAACCCCGACCAGGCGGCGCGCAAGGATCAGTGGAAGGAGATCCAGCAGCGCTACCTCGATGAGTGCTGGGAGTACCCGCTGACGTACACGAACTACGTCATGGTGTCGCGCAAGGACGTCAGCGGCCTGGACGCCTCGCCGATCATCCCCGAGTTCTCGCAGTTCGCCGCCATCAAGCTGGCGTAAGAGAGAGCCTCATAACGCAGGCGGGCCCTCTGCGCAAACGCGGAGGGCTCGCCCCCAAAAGAAAGTCCCTCCATGCTGAGATACGTCGTCAAGAAAGCCGTCCAACTCGCCGTCGTGCTCGTGCTCATCTCGTTTCTGTCGTTTGCGGTCATCTACTTCGCGCCCGGCGACATCTCGCAGATGTACATCACGCCCGACATGACCGATGAGCAACGTTCTGCCGTCATTGCGACGCTCGGGCTCGATAAGAGCCTGCCCGAGCAGTACCTCGCCTGGGCATCCAAAGCGATACAGGGAGACCTCGGCGTCTCGGCGACGAATCACGACATGCCGGTTGCAACGCTTCTCGCCAACCGCCTGCCCGCCACGCTGTTGCTCATGGGCAGCTCGCTAGGACTGGCTCTCGTGCTGGCCATCCCGCTGGGGCTGTGGGCTGGCTACCGGCGCAACTCGAAGGCCGACGCCATCATCAGCGGAGTGTCCTACGTCGGCATGTCCATCCCCTCGTTTTGGTTCGGCATGCTGCTCATCATCCTGTTCGCAGCCGTGCTGCACGTGCTGCCCTCCTCGGGCATGCACACCGTAGGCTCCGAGGGGCCCCTGGACACGCTGCGGCACCTCATCATGCCGACGCTGGCGCTGGCGCTGGGCGAGGTGGCCGTCTACATCCGCTACATCCGAGCCAACACGATAGGCCAGCTGGGCGAGGAGTACGTGCTGGCGTCGGAGTCGCGAGGCACGCCGCGAGTGAAGGTGCTGTTCAAGCACGTGCTCAAGAACACGCTGCTGCCGATCGTGACACTGCTGGGCATGAACCTGGCATCGCTGGTATGCGGCTCGTTCATCATTGAGACCGTGTTCGGCTGGCCCGGCGTAGGCACGCTGGCGATGAGCGCCATCGGGGCGCGCGACTACACAGTCATCATGGCCTACATCATGCTGTCGGGCACGATCCTCGTCGTGGGCAACTTCCTGGCCGACGTGCTGTACGCCGTCGTCGACCCGCGCATCAAGCTCGTCGCCGAGAAGGGGGGCCACCGTGGCTAGGACTGGGTACGTCATCGAGGCCGGAAGCGTTGCCACCGAGGACGAGGCCGAGATGCCAGCTGCCCAGGGCCGGGCGCTGCCGCGGCTCGAGTTCGAGGCCGGCGCGTTCGAGCGGCTCGAGAAGCGCGATCGCACGCAACTGCCTCCCAAGGCCATCGGCTTCGCGCGAACGTTCCTGCGCGAGCTCGTCGCCAACAAGCTCGCGCTCGTCAGCACGATCCTGCTGCTGGTCGTCATTATCGCGACGCTGCTGGCGCCGCTGTCGCCCTACGACCCCTACGCGCTCGACGTCAAGTCCAAGCTGCTCGGGCCCTCGGCGGCGCACTGGTTCGGCACCGATGAGTACGGCCGCGACTACTTCACGCGTGTGCTGTACGGCGGGCGTATCTCGCTGCTCGTCGGCTTCTGCGCCATGCTGCTGACGGTGGCCCTGGGCTCGCTCATCGGCATCGCGGCGGGCTATGTGGGCGGCAAGCTCGACACGCTGCTCATGCGCTTCACCGACGTGTTCCTCGCGCTGCCGAGCATGCTGCTCATGGTCATTCTCAACGCGTTTCTGCGACCGAGCATCCCAACGCTCATCGCCGTGCTCAGCCTGTTCGGGTGGGCGTCGGTCGCCCGCATCACCCGCGCCGAGACGCTCTCGCTCAAGGAGCGCGACTTCATGGTGGCGACGCGGCAGCTAGGCGCGGGACACCTACGCATGGCCGTGCTGCACATCCTGCCGAACATCCTAGGGCCGGTGAGCGTCGCGGCAAGCCTGAGCGTGGCCAGCGCCATCCTGTCGGAGTCGTCGCTGAGCTTTCTGGGGCTGGGCGTATCCATTCCCTACGCGTCGTGGGGCAGCATGCTACAGGGTGCCCAGGCGCAGATCCTAAGCCACCCGATGCTGGCCGTGTACCCGGGACTGATGATCCTGATCACCGTGCTGGCGTTCAACCTGCTGGGAGACGTGCTGCGCAGCGCGCTGGCGCCGAAGGTGGCGAGGTAGATGAGCGAGAAGGAGATACGAGCCGGGCGGCCGGGCGCGGGATGCGCGGGTGGAGCGCCGCTGCTCGAGATCGAGAACCTGCGAGTGAGCTACCCCTCGGTGGGCGGCGTCGTGCGAGCCGTGCGCGGCGTGACGTTTTCGGTGGCCGCCGGGCAGACGTGCGCACTGGTCGGCGAGTCGGGCTGCGGCAAGTCGGTGAGCGCCAAAGCCGTCATGGGCCTCGTGCGCGCACCGGGCCTCATCGAGCCGGGCAGCATCATCCGCTTCGACGGCACGAACGTGCTGGGCTTCTCGGAGCGCCAGTGGTGCGACTTTCGCGGGCGGGACTGCGCGCTCATCTTCCAGGACGCGCTGGCCTCGCTCAACCCGACGATGCGCGTCGGCCGCCAGCTCATCGAGGCGCTCGACAACCACTGCCCCGAACTCTCGGCTTCCGAGAAGCGCCGGCGCGCCATCGAGACGCTGCGGCTCACGGAGATTCCCGACCCCGAGGCGTGCATGCGGCGCTACCCCCACGAGCTGTCGGGCGGCATGCGCCAGCGCGTCATGATTGCCTCGGCCATGGTGGCGCGCCCGCGGCTGCTCATCGCCGACGAGCCCACGACGTCGCTCGACGTCACCGTGCAGCAGCAGACGCTGCAACTCATGGGCGACCTGCAGCGGCAGTTTGGAACGGCCGTGCTGCTCATCACACACGACCTGGGCATCGTGGCCGACGTGGCCGACCGCGTCGTCGTCATGTACGCGGGGCGCATCGTGGAGCAGGGCCCGCGCGACAATATCTTCTACCGACCGGCGCACCCCTACACCGAGGCGCTGCTCGCCAGCGTGCCGCGTCTGGACGCACCGGCCAAGCAGGGGCTGCGCGCCATCGAGGGCACGCTGCCCGACCCGACGAGCGAACCGACCGGTTGCGCGTTCTGCGAGCGCTGCCCCCATGCGATGCGTATCTGCGCCCAGGAGATGCCCGCCACGGTAGAGCTCGCGGGCGAAACGGCGGGCGGTCCGGCAGCAGGCGAGACAGCAGCAGGCGGGCAAACCGGCACGGGTGGTCTAGCCGCAACCGGCGGGCGCCACGAAGTCACGTGCTGGCTGCATGACCCGCGCTATCTGGCGGCGGGCACGACGAAGGAGGGCCGGTAGATGGCCGGCGACGTGGAACTCGAGGTGTCGCACCTCAAGAAGTACTATCCCGTTGGCGCAGGCCAGCTGCTCAAGGCCGTCGACGACGTGTCGTTTTCCATTCGGCGCGGCGAGACGCTCGGCCTGGTGGGCGAGTCAGGCTGCGGCAAGACGACATGCGGCAAGACGTGCCTTGGCGTGCTGGGCCGCACGGACGGGCAGGTGCGCTTCCGCGGCGCCGACGTCCACACGATGGGGCGCCGCGAGCGCTTCGCCTTCACGCGGCAGGCGCAGATGGTGTTCCAGGACCCCTATGCCTCGCTCGACCCACAGCAGAAGGTCTACGCCATCGTGGCCGAGGGCATCCGCATTCACAAGCTGGCGCGCAGCCGGGCCGAGGAGCGCACGATGGTGTTCAACCTGCTCGACCAGGTGGGCTTGGGTACCGAGTGCGCCGAGCGCAACGTGCACGAGTTCTCGGGCGGGCAGCGTCAGCGCATCGGCATCGCGCGGGCACTGTCGGTGGGCCCGGAGTTTCTGCTGTGTGACGAGCCCGTGTCGGCGCTGGACGTCTCCCTGCAGGCGCAGATCGTGAACCTGCTCATCCGACTGCAGCGCGAGCGCGGGCTCACGATGCTGTTCATCGCGCACGACCTGGCTGTCGTCAAGCAGATTTCCGACCAGGTGGGCGTCATGTACCTGGGCAAGCTCGTGGAGCACGCGCCGGCCGAGGAGCTCTACCGCGAGCCGTTGCACCCCTACACCCGCGCGTTGCTCGCCGCCGCGCCCATCCCCGACCCCAAGCTCGCACACGAACGGGAGCGCATCGTGCTGAGCGGCGACGCTCCGAGTCCCGTGAACCCCACGCCCGGCTGCCGCTTCTGCGGGAGGTGCCCACGTCGCATGGACGTCTGCGCGCGCGTCGAGCCCGCCATCCGCGAGTTCGCCCCCGGTCACACGGTCGCATGCCATCTGTACGAGGAGTAGAGGGAGCCGCCTGTCGCGTGCATTGTCGCCCTCTTTCGAGGAAACGTCCGTAGAATGCACGGTACATCCCCGCTGGCACACCGCCAGGCCGTACGCCGCCAACCCGAGGAGCCCCCATGCCGCATTCCCCCGCCTCGCAGACATCTTCGACTTTCGACTCCACCACAATGGCACCTGCAAGCACGGAGCAGATTCGGGAGCTCGTGTGCCAAGGGACGGGGTACGTCGTCGAGATGCGCCGACGCATCCACGGGCTCGCCGAGCTCAGCGGGCAGGAGTTCGAGACAAGCGCGCTGGTGCGCCGCGAGCTCGATGCGCTGGGAATTGAGAACTATCTGGCGAGCGACGGCATCAGGAGCAAGACTGCTAAGAACGAGGCCGTCGGGAGCACGGGCGAGCCGGCAACCTCAGCCTCGGACGCCACGCCGGCAAGCACCTCCGTGATCGGCGTACTGGAGACCGGCCGACCAGGCCGCTGCGTCGCGCTGCGAGCCGACATGGACGCGCTACCCGTCTCCGAGGATCCGTGCAACCTCGCCGGGCCACGCGCCTGCGTCTCGAGCACGGGGACCACCTCCCACGCCTGCGGGCACGACGGTCACACAGCCATGCTGCTCGGCGCCGCCCGCGCCATGGCCCGCCTGCGCGACGAGGGACGGCTCAGCGGCACCGTCATCCTATGCTTCGAGGCAGCAGAAGAGACGATGGCGGGCTTCCCGCACGTCTTGGCAGCCATCGAGCGCTACCCCATCGAGACCGTGTGGGGCATCCACCTCTACGCGGGGCTCGCCTCCGGGCGTATCTGCGTCGACGCCGGCCCTCGCATGGCGGGCGCGGCCGACCTCGACGTCACGATTCACGGCCTCGGCGGCCATGGCTCGCGGCCTGACATGGCGCGCAATCCCACGTTCGTCGCGGCCAACCTGCTCAACAACCTCGCGGTTGCCTGGGTGAACCAGATCGCGCCCAACACGCCCGTCACGTTGGGACCCACGACGATCAGCGGCGGCCAGGCGTTCAACGTCATCCCCGACGAGGCGCGCATCACCGGGTTGATGCGCTTCTTCGACGAAGGAGCTGGGCGCCAAGCACTTGCTATCGTGCGAAGCGTTGCCGAGCATACGGCCGCCATGCACGGGTGCACGGCCGAGGTTCGGGGAACAGCCGACCTCGCGTTGCCCGTCGTGAACGAGGCCCGCGCCGCCGCATTGGCCAAGCGAGCCTTAGCAGACGTGCTGCCCGAGGGCGCTGTCTCGGCGTGCGCGCCGTGGTACGCCTCGGAGAGCTTCGGCCACTACCTGCGGCGCTACCCCGGCGTCTTCGCCCACGTCGGCATCGCCAACGAGGCCGCAGGCACTGGCGCGCCCCACCACACCCCGCAGTTCGACATCGACGAGGACGCGCTGGCCCTCGGCGTCGCCGCCACGCTCGCGTACACGACCGAGTTCCTCGCCCGCGGCTTCGGGGAGTAGACCACCAGCTGCCGTACGTCCTACGCCTCGAGCGCCCACTTCCATGCTGGAATAATGCGAATGGTGCCCCCGTCGTTCGTGACAGACCCGTTCTCACGCAAGGTGATGATGGTGCCGGCAGCAACCCCCGTCTGGGTCATCGCCACCTCGAGAGAGCCAATCTCTCGCCGACGCGTTTTCTCGGCGCTCATGTCGGCTGTGACTTGGATAAGCTCGTACGGTTCACTTGCCAACGCATCGCCCACCAGGAAGTCGACCTTCTCGCGACGCGACGTTGGGGCGGTGTATGAGGTTATTGTTTCAATCCGGCTCCCGGCTCTTCTACGCTCAAGCTCGCTAAAGACGGCAGTCTCCAAACGTTTTCCCACGTCCTGCTGGCTCGCCCGGGCAGTCGCATGGGCTAGACCGGTGTCAACAGCGTACACCTTGGAGGCGGCCGTACTCGGCGCTAGAGAGGTGGCGTATTCGGGCAGCAGGCTCAACAGGTGCGCCTGGCAGAACAGTCGGACCACCTCGTTCACGGTCTCCCACGAAGTCCGGTAGCCCACGGTGCGCAGGCTCTCAACCAGGTTGTTCACCGAGAGGTCGCACGCCGTGTTGCGCAAGCCAAACAGAGCCACCTGCGTAGCCAGCGCAATGTCTGCACGACCGTAGCGTTCGACAACGTCGCGCGCCACGACGTCGCGCATGTACGCCTGCAGCATCATGGTGCGCTCCTCCGGGCCCATGTGCTGGACGCCAGGGAAGCCACCCATGACAAGATAACGCGAGAACGCCCCCTCAAGTTGCGTTCGCATGTCGGGCGGCACCGCGCCCACGGCTCGCAGCTCCTCGGCAGACGGCGTCTCGATGTCGTGAAAGAGGCAGTACTCGCGAAACGAGAGGGGGCGCATCGGATGCTCTTGAGAGCGTCCGCGAAACGTCGAGGCGATCTCGTCGGCCGACAGCTTTGACGACGATCCCGTGATAACTAGCGTCACGCGCTCGTGCTCCGCAAGTCGCTGGCAAACGCCCTGCCAGTTCTCCGCCTCCTGGACCTCATCGAGAAACAGATAGCAGCCCTGGGAGCGCGCGGAAGGAACCTGTCGCCAGTACTCCTCGACAACGTCGCTCAGCAGCGTGGGCGACGCGGGCCTCAGTCGATCGTCGGCAAAGTTGAAGTACAGGATGCTGTCACGGGAAACACCCTGGGAGAGCAGGCGATTTATCAGCTGAAACGCATAGAACGTCTTACCACAGCGCCGCACGCCCGTAATGATGTGGACGAGGTTGAACAGGGCAGGAGCCGGCAGCTCCCGTATGACATCGATGCGCTCGCTGGGATGAGGAAACACAAACGCGCGAGCCTCTCGAACAAGCTCGGCATAGTCGTGCATCGTGGGCGACATAAGGGTCATCCTCCGATTGGCATAATTCGGCATAGCCATACTTCGTGTTATTCACAAGAAGATTCTACCAAAACTTCTCGTCATTCGCGAGAAGTTGCAGGCACTTCTTCTCACCCCTGGAGAGAAGCGCATATTACTCGGCGGGCAAAAGTCCATCCACCCTAGTCTCCGACTGGTGATCGAGCGCACTTGGCCCCACGTATCTTCATAAGACCCGTGCCGACGTCCGCCATGCAGGGCGTCGAAGCATTCGGTGGATAGAAGGTGTTCTGACAACCCATCACACAAAGCAAATTTGCATCGAGTTTTGCGAATATCAGAAGAGGCATTGACACCCCCCGCTTGCAAAATAGCTACGCGGCCTACATATTATCTATAATTTTAATAGGTAAATTACTGCTTTAAGGAGACGAATAATGGCGTATACGAGAGATGACTATGTTCGCGATCTCTATATCAAAGACCATGGTGTAAGCGGTAGCGAAAACTCACAGGCAGAGCAGAGGA
This sequence comes from Coriobacteriia bacterium, assembly GCA_018368455.1. NCBI lineage: Bacteria > Bacillati > Actinomycetota > Coriobacteriia > Coriobacteriia bacterium. The sequence continues at coordinate 50,754 of JAGZEG010000004.1, read as the reverse complement.
TTTTCTTTTATGAAAATAGACGGTTACGTGAAATAGAGAAAGCGTGGCCCGAATACGCCAGCAAATCATCGATATCCGATGATACTTGGAATGATATTGAAGTTCGGTATTGCTTTGCGAATGCATGCAAAGCATCAGATGAAGTTTTGATATTACTAAATGTTATGATATAATGAAATTAAGTAGAGATAATCTATTATCAAAACTAATAATTTATAAAAATACATATTATTTTGATTTACCTAATAAAAACGACAAAGAGCATGTTCCATCCTATAAGGGAAAAGCATTGCTAATAATAGCGATGAATTTCTTTGCCCACAAGCTCCCGTGCAAACAGCGGGAGAACACTGTTCCTAGTAGCCGTTCCTACAGGATGAACAACGCGGGTCGGCCAACAGGTCATCCCAACTTGGCATCTGGGCGCGTAGGGTGTCCCAGGTTGGCATCGCGAACGAAACCGGGCGCATGTGGTTGGACCGTGGCGGCTCATCTGGCGCCGGCAGGGCCACGCGCAGGCGTTCGAAGACTCGCGTGAGGTCGCGCATCTCGGCGACGGCATGGGCGCAGTGATCCGTCACGGCGAGGCGGCCGAGCGGCGTCTTCGCCATGGCGTATACCATCGCTGCCAGGAGCGGGCGGCGGGGCCCCGGCTCCAGATACACCTCGTCGCCGGCGGGGCGAATCGGGATGCCCCGGGCCGCTAGCAGTGCATATCCCTCGCGACAGGCATCGAGGATGGCACGGCGCTGGGCCCTTGTCGAGCGTCTCAGGTCGCAGCCGCACGTATAGGAGACAAACGCGATGGGCAGGATGAAGGCAAGATGGCACTTGAGCCAGGCATCCATCTGGTCCTCGCGCGTTACGCGATAGCCCGCAGCGGCAAGCAGCCCCTCCACCTCGCGGCGAAACCCTTCGGAGAGCGACGTCGGCCCCGCCCAGCGTCATGCCCAGCCGCGCGTACACGCTGATGACCCGTCCGGCCTCCCGGCGCCCTCCCGTCGATTGGAAGGCGAATGCGATTTCGCGCGGGCTAGACACAACCCCACCGGCACCAGACGGCCGCCGTGCCTTCAGCTCGGTAAGACGCGCGGCCGTGCCCTGCGCGTCGGCGTTGTTGCCCACGAACACGACACGGCGCACGGCACTCGCAGCCGCCAGCGTGGGCAGAACGTCAGGAACCTGCCTCGCCTGCATCACGACAAACGCGAGGTCATAGGCGTCGTCCGGTACCAGCTCGCGAATGATGCGCACACGATCGGTCGTCGTGCGGCGCTGCAGGATATTCCGGATGGTCAGGCCGTCGCGCTCAAGCACGTCCGCCCACGCTCCGCGCGCCAGCAGCGTGACGTCAGCGCAGCCTGACGTCTGCAGTCGATGCGCCAGCAGACAGCCCAGCACGCCCGCCCCGTACACGAGCACCCTCATCGCGCGCCTCCCGCCCCCGGCTCCGCAAAGTCCACGTGGACGATAAAGCCCAGATGACGGCGGCGCATGTGGGTCATGATGCGGCGGGTGAGCCAACCAGCTCGATACGTCACGCCCGGTGTTGCGTAGACACTCAGGTAGTCGCATTCGGATGCCCCGACGATATGGGGGCTCCCAGAGGGACCTCGCGCACCGGGTCCTCGAGCGAAAAGTAGGAGCGCGTGGCCAGCCGTCATCTGCCGGCGCAGACACGAGAGGCCGAAGCCCAGCTCGATGACGCAGGCCCCAGGATGCTCACGCACATAGCCCTCAATCTCACACGCCATATCGTACTGGCGCACGATGCACTGCAACCCGGGATATTCCAGCCGGTAGAACAGGCTCGCCAGCCGAGGCTCTCCCAGCTCGCTGAGAATGCGCGCGGCGTCGGGGTCGGGAAAGAAATCCGGCTGTCGCTGCGCGGAGATTGCACGGCCCCACAGCGGAATACATAGCGTGTGCTGGACGGTGTCCCTTTCAAGTGCCACGCCAGCCTCCTCCAGACGACCCGGGCGGAGCATAGGGATGGCCCAGCACCGAGCGCCGCGCTATACGTTTATGTAAGCTGTATTAAACTAAATGGAATGGCATCAGAGGTGCGAACGGGAGGCGATCGGTTTGCGAGTCCCCCGAAAACCTAGTTCTCAGGCTCCTCCGCGTCACTCGCGCGCACGCGCAACGCAGCGATGGCGTCGGGGATGTCGAGCGCCGCGACCGGGCAATGGCGCAGCAGGCTCTCGTCACTCGTAACGAGAAGGTCAGCCTTGGCGCGCTGAGCAGCGGCAACGATGAGATTGTCCTCGTAGTCCGCATGAAGGGGACGCTGCTTGCACGCCAACCAGATGTCAGAGAGGTCGCAGCCCACCGCCGTGGCATTCTCGGTCAGGTGTTCCAGGCAGCCCCACGCCACCGCATCCGCCGAGGCAGCGCCCTCGGCATCGAGCATCCCGCCGTGCACGCGGCGATACTCCCGCTTGAAGTCTGCCGCGATAAGAAAGAACAAGTCCTTTGACGAAGTGACAGCGTACAGCACATCGGCGTCAAGTCTGACGGCCAGCCTCACCAACTCACACGCCTGCCTGTGGAGAGGGCGATACCCAAGGTAGTAGTCGATCCACACGTTTGTATCCAGCAGGAGCGAGAGGCGCCGTGCCGCCCTTGAGGCGTCGACGCTCACGATGTCCACCCCATCAATTCGCCGTAGCGCTCTTCGTAGGCCCGCTCCTGGAGCTTCTCATACGAGGGTGCGTCCTCATATGCCGGCCACGACAGCCCCGCCGCGCGATAAGCCTCTTCGACGACGCGCGGACCACGAGCAAACGCCTCCTCGCGTTGTCTGAGCCGAGCGGCACGCTCCTCCTCCACAGCGCATGCCTTACTGGGCATGATGGCCCGCAGGATAGACTCCGGCTCAGCAGCATGGGATTCGGCGAGCTCCCAGAGCGCACGAACAGCCCGCGACGGTGTGAGGCCTGCGGCGGCCAGCGCGGCATCGCCCCGCCTCTTGAGGCCGGCGTCGATGCGGACGTTGATCTGCGCAGCCCCCGAGGCATTTGCAGCTGCAGCGGTGGCGTGCCCTGGCGCCTCGAGAAGCGTCGTTGACGTGGTTCGCGCCATGGAACCTCCATCTCCCCTTTTTCTTGAGGCTAGCACGTGTTGTAACAAAAGTAAAGCAGTAAAGCGTTCGGCGTTGGCAATTGGCGTGGGCGCACATGCAAAAGCACCCAGAAACGTACGTCGCGGTCGTGGGCCCCAGTCGGTAGAGACGCCCTGCAGGCGTACCATCCCCGCAAATGCACTGCCGGCCGCAAGGAGTCCGCCACGCGTCCCACTCGGCCACGACGCCGTTGTGCAGGATCGCGTAGGGGGGCGCGACGCAAAGTCTCTTTCGTACGTCCGATTCGCTCGATTTGGGACTAGGATGACGGTGAACATACCTGTGGGCGAGCCCCACTGTCCCCGGCGCCGCAAGACCAGACGGCACCGCAGCGCACCCGCCCACCTGAGAAGGGAGCCCCATGAGCGGCATCGACGTGTTTGGCCTGGGCACGCTTGCGACCGACGTTCTCATCCGCGTGGACCACCTGCCCGCGGCCGACGGCTTCTGCGTCGTCAAGAGCTCGACGAAGCAGCCCGGTGGCAGCGGGACGAACGTCATCGTGCAGCTCGCGCGCCTCGGCGACGCCTGCTCCTACGCTGGAGAGGTCGGCGACGACGCACTGGGGCACGCCGTGCTCGACAGCCTTGCGGGCGAGGACGTCGATACCACGCCGATGGTCGTGCGCCCCGGCGGAGAGACGCTGCACACCGACATCGTCATCGCTGACGGCGGCGAGAAGTTCATCATGCTGAACCTGGGCGATGCCTTCGCGGCCCTGACCAGCGCCGACATCGACCTCGAGCAGCTGCGACACGCCCGCGTGCTCTACACCGACCTGCTGCCCAAGGAGCCAGCCCTCGCTGCGCTGGCCACCGCACGCGAGGCAGGCGTCACGACAGTCGTCAACGTGCAGGTCGACCTCATGACGATGCAGGGCTTCGGCTTCGAGGCCCCCGACATCCTCGCCGCGCTGCCACTCATCGACGTGTTTGCTCCGTGCCGCGCCGCCCTGTTCGCGCTGTGCGACAGCGAGGATCCCGACGAGTGCGCCGCCTACCTGCGCCGCCACGGGGCCGCCGGCACGCTGCTGTTCACGCTGGGCTCGGCAGGCTCCGTAGCCTACGCGCCGGACGGAACACACGTCGACGTGGCAGCCCTGCCGGTGGAGACCGTCGACACGACAGGCGCCGGCGACTCGTATCTCGGTGGGTTCACGCACGCGTACTGCCTGGAGGGCCGTGGCCTACGCGACGCCATGGAGTTCGCCACCGCGTGCGCAGCCCACACGGTGAGCGGGCTGGGTGCGCGGTTCTCGCCGACGCTCGCGCAGGTGCAAGCCGAAATGGCCGCGCGAGCCGAGCAGGCAGGCGACCCGGCATAGCCCGCGCTCCATCGAGTGAAGGCTGGCTCGCGGGTGTTTTCGCGATGATACCTCGTTTGGGGATTATCTCCCTGCGGTTATGACGTTCAGGTTGCTGAAAGGCCCACATCAGCCCGCATTCGATGCGTGGGTGCGAGGCATGCGAGCCGGAGAGGTAGGCGGCGGGATGGCAGAGCTGGATTACACCCGTGTGCGCGGGGCGCTCATCGGCGCGGCGTACGGCGACGCGTTCGGCATGCCAGTCGAGGGATGGAGCGCGCGACGCATCGTGCGCGAAGTCGGCCTCGTCGACCATCTCATGCCAGGTATGCCCGACAACGACATCTCGCGCGGGCTCGCGGCCGGCGAGGTCACCGACGACACGATGCACACGTTGTTTGTCATCGAGATGCTCGCCGAGACGGGCGGACGCGTCGACGCGCGGCTCTTCCTCGAGAAGCTGCGCCGCTGGGCCACAACCTGTCCCAAGTCCACCGCCGTGCTCGGGCCGAGCACACGGCGCGCCCTCGAGCAGATCGACGCAGGCGTGCCGATGGAGCAGACGGGCTCGCGCGGCTACACGAACGGCGGCGCGATGAAGATGGCCCCGCTCGGCATCGTGTTCGGCGACCCGGCCCGCCCTGAGCGCATCGTGGACGCCGCCGAAGCCATCAGCCTGCCGACACACCACACCGGCGTCGCCATCGCGGCGGCCAGCGCCATCGGAGCCGCCGTGGGTGCCGCCGTGCGCGGGGCCCAGCTGAACAGCGTGCTCGACGCCGCCGGCGACGCGGCCGACCTCGGCGAGCTACGCGGCGTCGACTTCGCCTCGGCCTCCGTGGCAGCTCGCATCGAGATGGCCCGCGGCCTGAGCATCCCCGAGGACGTGCGCGACCTCATCGGCTGTTCCCCGCTGGCATGCGAGAGCGTCCCGGCGGCATTGGCGTTCGTGCAGCTCTCGGGCGGCGATCCACGCGTGTGCGCCTGTATGGCGACCGCTGCCGGCAGCGACACCGACACCGTCGCCTCCATGGCGTGCGCGATCTGCGGCGGCCTGCGCGGCGAGGACGCGTTCGACCCGGAAGATGTCGCGCTCATCGAGCGGGTAAATGGCCTGAACTTCGGCGCACTGGCCGAGCAGCTCATCGCAATCGAGAAAGCAGTGCGTGAGCGAGAAGCACGGGCTGGAGAGTAGGGCCAAGCGCCGAGTGCGGGATTCTAAGCGCGCGTTCGATGGCAGAGGATCGGGCGCCGCCTCGGCCCCCTGCGCCTGCGCGAGATTCTGCTGCGCGCGGGCCCCGGGTGGCCCCTAATCACGTTTGTGCAAGGTTTTGCAACACGAGGGATCCCGCGCGGCCTCGAATCACGGCTGTGCGAGCTTTGCGCGCAAACTGCTAGGATCCATTCTTGCTAGGTGTTACCAACGCGCCCCTGGCCAGCAAGCCCTCCCGCCATGCCTGAAATTCGTAACACGAACTCCCCCGCAAACCTCACACGCCCGCAATTCGCGCCCATTCCGAGGACGCCTCCCTGCAAATCCTCGCAGAGCCGCAATTCGCGTCCATCCCGAGCGCACCATTTCGCAAATCCTCGCAGACCCGCCGCTTCTGAACACGCCAGCCACCTGGCACATCGCGCGACTTCCCCCTCGCCCAAAAAGTCAAAAAACCTCTCTCGGGCTGTCCGAATGGGGCCCCATCATTCGTGTTAGCAATGAAGGAAAGTCCGAGGCGTACAACAGCGCGGGCAAGGCATAGTGGCTCCGCGAGGAGGCACGACCGGTGGCGCGGAAGGGAGGCATCGTGGTACACGATAGCCGCGAGGCATCGCAAGGGCCGTCGCCGCAGCCGGCGGCGCCGGACATCCCGGGCGCCAACCCAGTCGAGCCGCACCCGGCGTGCGACGCCGACACCGCGCGCGCATACATAGAGCGCGTCGTCACCGTCTATGCCGACCTTATCCTTCGGCTGAGCTATGCGCGTCTCGGATCATCCGACGATGCCCAGGACATCTGTCAGACCGTGCTGCTCAAGCTGCTGGACGCCTCGAAGGGCGGTGCCGTGCAATTCCGCAACGCGGAGCACGAGAAGGCATGGGTCATTCGGGCCACGATCAACGCCTGCATCGACCTGCGTCGCTCCGCCTGGTGCGGGCGCGTGGACTCCCTCGATGAGCTGCGCGAGCGCGACGGCTTTGAGCCCGTGGAGAGCGTAGCGGCCAGTGAGCCCGACCCCTCCGTACTCGCTGCAGTCAGCGCGCTCTCGCCAGCCTATCGACAGGCCATCTACCTGCACTACTACGAGGGGTATTCCGCACGAGATATCGCGACCCTCACCGGCGAGCGAGAAGGCACCGTCGCCAAACACCTGAGCCGAGCCCGTGCAAAGCTCCGCACCCTGCTGGAAGGAGGCTCCCGATGAGCACAGCCCCCGAGGCGCACCCCAAGTCGAATCAGCAAGACGCATCGCACTCCCCCAGCTCCGCCTCACCCTACGTCCGCGCCATGAGCGCCCTGCGCCTCTCCCCTACCGAGAAGGAGGCCCTCGTGAACACCCTCGTCGCGCAGCATCTCTCCGCCGGGGCAGCCGTCTCCCCACAGAACCACTCCTCCGCGCAACCGTCCTCTCCCGAAAAAAGCAGTTCCCCCACCCCCGCCGCACGAGCCTCACGCACTCGCACGCACTCCGCCGTCTCCCGACGCGCGTTCGTCGGCCTTGCCGCGGCTGCCACGCTCACCGCAGCAGCCGCGGGGATAGCCGCAGCGACCGGCCTCACCAGCGTCGACGTCCCCGACCTTATTGCACGGGTTTTCTCGCGTTCCCAGATTCCCGGCGGCCCCGTCGGCCCCGACGGCGCACCGGTCTACTTCCCCGATCCCGCGCAAGACGCTGCGGCAACCGCGGGCAGCTCCGACGAACTCCCCGGTGCGCCCATCGGCGTCGGTGCCAGCTCTGGCGGCGTAACCATCACGGCAGACAGCGTCATTGGCGACCGCAACGTCGCCATCATCGTGTTCACCGCGGCAAAGGACGACGGCTCGCCCTTCGACGAGCTGGGCATCGACAGCATGCCTGGCTCGCCCGAGCTCCTCTTCCAAGGCAGCAACATCACGTTCGACGATGAGGCGGCCATGCAGAACTGGGGCTACATGACGACAACCTACGACGCCGACCCGAACGACAACGCGCTCCAGCTCATCTGCGCCATCCACACGGAGAGCCCCCTCGTCGGCGCAACGGTCAACGCCCGCTTCGTCGACCTCGCCGCCATGGGCGAGCGCGACCCCTCCACAGACGGATCGGGCGACAGGTTCATCAGGCGAACCGTCATACACGGCACGTGGGAACTTTCCTTCCCGCTCAACTACGAGGATCACACGCTTGATGTCGAGACGTCAGACCAGACGTTCTCGAACGGACCCTACAAAATAACCGTGGCCTCGCTGAGCGTGTCTCCCGTCTCAGTGCGCATTGAGCTGCGCGCGTATACCGAATCAGACAAGACAGGCCCCGATGCATTCGAGGAGCTCCACAGGATTCTTGACCTTCCGGTCTCGCTCGTTCTGGACAGCGGAGAGGCCATCGACATCGCGCGATCCTACCCCGGCAACGCACGCTATCCCTCGCTGAGCTCGAGCGGCACCGCCTCACTCGACACCGAGGGCGTCGGCGAGGTGCAGATCGCGCGCTACACTCCAAGAATCGTCGACGTCACCCGTATAACCGCCGTCAGGCTGGGCAGCATCGAGATCCCCGTTACGACACGCTAGGGGCAGCCGCATCCTCTTCGTGTGCCTCGATCATGCCGAGTAGCTCCTTTCGGCTGTGGACGCCCAGCTTGGCGTAGATGCGGCGCGTGTGCGACTTGAGCGTGCCGTTCGCGATGACGAGCTTGTCCTCGATGTACGCCGACGTCTTGCCACGCGCGATGTACTCGAGCACCTCGAGCTCGCGGGGGCTCAGGCCGTATGCCCTGGCGAGCTCGGCGCACTTCTGCACGAGCCACGCCTCGTCACGCCCGTCCTGGCCCTTGACGTGCACACCCATGAACGAGGCGCCCCAGCTGTCCGAGGCGCGGTGGTCCGCTAGCAAAACGACGCTCGCCACGACGATGCCCAACGTCAGCGCGGCGGAGACGAACCCCTCGTCCACGAATGGCGGCAACGCGCCCCCCTGCATGAGGCCGGGCACGCGATGCGCCAGCAAGCGAAACGCCGCCGTCAGCTCCTCTATGCCGCACAGCAGAAGAACCGATACCCCGTAACGCCGTGAGAGATCACACATGAGAAACGTCAGCAGCAGGAAGATGAACGAATACCCCGTCGAGACAAGCAGGTCAGGGAACGGCCCCGCAAGCGGGGACGACAGCGGCGTAAGGGCAAGCCCGCACAGCATGAGCGCAAACGGCGTTCGATAGATAGCCGTGAAGCTCATCTTGCGTGAGAGGACGCACAGGAACAGCAGGGAAATCACGGGAGCCAGCAGCGTCCCGCACGTGTAGGCGCCGCTCGAGAACTCGATGGACGTCTCCTGTATGCCGAACGTGAACTCGTAGATGCCCAGGACGGCGATCAGGCTCCAAGGGATGCGCATCCGACCCCACGCAGGATGTGGCAGGTCCAGCGGACTCATGCGGGCGAAGTTGTGCCTCAGGCAGATGATCGACAGCATCGGCAGCACAAGCAGTATCGCGAGCCTGCGCAGGCCAGTCGCGTCGCCGAGCATCCAGGAACCCAGGCCTCCGAGCAGAAAGGCGCCCGAGACGTAGAAGATGATGTCGAACGGCTCGAGGCAGCTGTGAAACTCCGCCCACAACAAGATAGAGAGCGCCGAGGAAAACCCCGCGAGTAGGGCCGCCGTGGCAACGAGCGGCAGCGGGTACCCCAACATGCCGCCCAGAAAATCCGCGATGGCCGCCGCGACAGACAGGGCGAGCATGGCGACGAAGGCCGGGCGGCGGTTGTACAGCGGTGCGATCTTGCGCGCAAGAACGACAAAGGTCAGAAACGCGAGGAGCATGAACCCCGAGTAGAGGTCATCTCCCCAGATGGGATCAGCGGGCCTCGCAGTCAGGAACCCCTGGCCGAGCAGATCGTTGGCGGCCCGGCTGAAAGCAAAGCCAAAGAAAAGTGGGCGTATCGGGTGCGGGGCGGACAGCCTCGCGCGCCACGTCGCAAGGATCCCCGACGCGCTGCTCGTCGCGGCCGACTCGCCCCTATCTTTCCCCGTGATATCCATGTAAGGCGTTATACCATCACGACCTCAGCGCTTCAAGGTACTAGGGGTACACCACTTCTCAGCCCGGTGTACAGCGCGTGGCCCCATTCCCCGCAAAACATCGTTATCCCAGCTCAGAGGATTGGGTTACACCGTCGGGTTACAAGGTTACACCCTGACTTTCCACCCGTGGGATGCTTCGAACGTCCATTGTGACGAATCTAATGACCGTGCACCGCACGCAGCACATCCTGAAAACAGGTTGTAGAGAGGAGCTTGCACCATGAAGGATTCCATCGCGCAGGTCACGGGCATGAATCGCCGCACGTTCGTTGCCGGAGCCACGCTTGCCGGCGTGGGGATGGCCGTCCTCGGCCTGCCGACAATTGCCCCCGTTCGCACGGCCCACGCCGCGCCGGCCAACGCGCTGACGTTCACCGCTGGAACGTACACGGGCACGGGCCAGGGCAAGTTCGGCCCCCTCACGCTCGAGGTGACGTTCACCGACAGCGAGCTGACCGACATCGTCGTCAAGGACCACGCCGAGACGGAGCGCGTGTCTGACCGCGCCTTCGCCGAGATCCCCGCCACGATCATCGAGCAGCAGGCGCTGGGCATCGACACGATCACGGGCTGCACGATCACGTGTGCCGCCATCATGACGGCCGTGGCCGACTGCGTCGAGCAGGCCGGTGGCGACGTCGAGGCCATGAAGGCCAACTACGTGCGCCCCGAGAAGTCGACCGACGTTGTTGACCTCGAGTGCGACCTCGTCATTGCCGGCGCCGGCGCGGCAGGCATGGGCGCCGCCCTTGGCGCGGCCAAGAACGGCGCGAGCAAGGTCATCGTCCTGGAGAAGGGCAGCAATGTCGGCGGCAACGCCCTCGTGTCCGGCGGCTACCTCGAGTACGTGAACGCCCCGACCGAGCTGCGCGTTCCCATGACGCCCGAGCTCACCAACCAGCTCGAGTCCGACCTGGCCAACCCCATCGCCCAGGAGATCCCCGCCGACGAGCTCGGGAAGATCCAGAAGAAATACGACGAGTACCTGGCCTCGGGCGACACGACGCTGTTCGACTGCGAGGAGCTCATGGCGCTGCAGGAGTGCCTGCTCTACGGCGCCGACGGCTACTACGGTTCGCTGAGCTTTGCCCAGTGCGTCTCGGACTTCGACGCGTTCCTGGACGAGAACAACTTTGAGTGGAAGCCGTGCATCGGCATCGTCGGCTATCCGTGGCCGCACTGGTCCGCGCCGGCAGAGGGCGTCTGCGGCCAGGGCTACTTCGACTTCTTCGAGCGCCAGATCGAGCAGAACGACTACCCGATCGAGATCATGCTCGACACGCCCGCGACCGAGCTCATCAAGGACGGCGACCGCGTCGTGGGCCTGAAGGCCGTTGCCGACGACGGCACGACGTACAACATCCGCGCGACGCACGGCGCGCTGCTGGCAACGGGCGGCTTCTCGGGCAACCCCGACATGCTGCTTGAGTACAACACGATGTGGCCGTGGGACGAGAACACCATCATCCCCACGACGAACGTGTTCGGCCACCAGGGCGACGGCATCAAGCTGGCGCAGGGCGAGGGCGCAGCGCTGGCCATGATGGACTCGCTCATGATGTTCCCGTTCGCTGACGTGAAGAACGGCACGGATGAGACCACGGTGGGCGCCGACACCGACTGCCTGCTCGTGAACGCCAACGGCGAGCGCTTCATGGACGAGACGCTCGACCGCTACACGATGACCGAGGCCCTCATGCAGCAGCCGGACCAGGTGCTCTACCTCATCAGCGACAAGGACACCTGCCGCGTCGAGGGTGACAAGAACTACTACGGCCGCGACATCCAGCGCCTGCTCGACCAGGGCCAGCTCTATCGCGCCGACACCATCGAGGAGCTCGCCGAGCAGATCGGCTGTGACCCGGCCACGTTTGCGGCAACGGTCGAGCGCTACAATGAGATCGCCCGCAACGGCGAGGATCCCGACTTCGGCCGCATGATCTTCACCGCCGACAGCCCCATCGAGAACCCGCCGTTCTACGCCTCCCCGCGCACGTGGGCCGCTCACATCACCGAGGGTGGCGTCGTGACCGACGACTTCTCGCAGATCGTCCGCGAGGACGGCACGAGCATCGAGGGCCTCTATGCCGCCGGTGAGCTGACGGTAGGCATGTCCGGCGTGAGCTCGATGGCTCTGGGCTTCGCCGCCGGCTCGGGGATGTTCGCCGAGGCGTAAGCCGCCCACCCGATAGCCTATCGCTCCACAAAGGGACGGCCCCGCAGCGTTTGTCGCGCTGTGGGGCCGTCCCGTTTTCACGCTATGACTCGCGATCCCCGGAGTTCGCGCCTTACTTTGCCTGGGTGAGCGCTGCCTCGACGGCGTTCATGATCGCCAGCGACGTCACGGTCGCGCCGCTGATGCAGTCCAGGCCGTTGACGCCGTTGCCCTCGACGATCGCCGGCGGCAGCTGCTCGATGGCCTTGTCGGCGATGCCAGCCGTCTCCTGGTTGTCGCCAACGGTAACCTCGGAGATCTTGCCGCCGCTCACGACGACCGTCACCGGCACCTCCTCGCCCATGCCGTACGCCACGCCCTCGTAGCTGCCGTCCTTGTACGTGGCCTCGGCGTCAGCCTTCGCGCCGGCCTCGCGCTCCGCGGCACGAGCCTCCTTGAACGCGTCGGTGTACTGGTTGAGCGCGCCCTGCTTGCCGCCGGCCGCCAGGAAGGCGTCCTCGACCTCGTTCGTCGGCTCGAACTGCGTCGGGTCAACCTCGATGCCCAGGGCGCTGCGAGCCGCCAGACGGCCCCAGGCCAGGCACTCGCCCAGGTTGCCGCCGCCCTGGTAGTCGCGGCACCACACGCTGCCAAACTCGCCAGCCGAGAACAGGCCGGGGATGGGCTCGCCGTCGATGTCGAGGATCTGGGCATGCTCGTCACGACGGGGGCCACCGTCGGTGTTCAGCAGCTCGGGCTCGCACTTCACCGCGTAGAACGGGGCGGTCTCGATGGGGGTCAGCGTGTGATCGGGACGGAAGTAGTACGGGTCCTTGCCAGCCGCGACGGCCTCGTTCCACTGCGCCACCGTCGTCGTGAGCTCCTCGGCAGGCACGCCCATCTGCTCGGCGAGCTCCTCGAGCGTGTCGGCCACGTAGCCGTAGCCGTCGGCCACGGGGTCGCCGCTCATGTTGTGGTAGGCCGGCGTCTTCTCGTCAGCAGCAGCCGCCGAGTCGTAGACGAACCACGTCACGCCGGGCATCGGCAGGTGCGTGAACTCGCCGCCGAACTGCTGGTGGCCGTGGCGGCAGCCCACGTGCACGCTGGCGTCGGAGCCAGGGCCGAAGTCGTAGTCGTACGTCGTGCAGCCGTCCCAGTCCATATAGAAGCGGCGGCCGTTGATGCCCACGGTGATGCCCATCTGCTTCTCGAGGCAGCGATACGTGCCGTGGCTGCTGCCGTCGAGCGCAACGCAGTTCGTCCAGCCGCCGGCCAGCGAGTTCATGTGCCACATGTCGGCGCCCAGCTTGGCGCAGATGCGGTGGCCGTCACCGGTGTTGAACGGAGCAGCGACCGTATGGTACACGGGCATGGAGAGATAGTCCTGGCACATCGTGCGGTCAGCCTCGAAGCCGCCACAGGCCATGACGACGCCGGCGTTGGCCTTGACGTAGACCGAGGCGCCCTCGAACTCGTAGACACCGCCGATGACCGCCTTGGACTGCGGGTCCTGCACCAGGGCCGTCAGAGGGGCGCTGACCTTCTCGGTGATGAGGTCGGCAAAGTCGTCGCGGATCTTGTCCATCAGGAAGAACTGCAGGTGACGATAGGTGCCCGGCTTGTTCATAGGCTGCATGCAGATGCAGGCGTTCCACTGCGAGCCCTCGTGCTCGTTGTACTCGCCGTAGTCAGAGGAGGCCTCGGGCGTCGCGGAGTAGCCCATGTTGTTCTCGGGCGGGTTGAGGCCGAGCACCCAGTCGTCGCTCTCGGCCAGGTTGGCAGCGAAGGCCTCGTAGATGGCGTCGGGCGAGGCGTCGAAGTCGCCGCGGCAGTTCTTAAGATAGGTGGCCGTGCCCTCGACGTTGTACGTGAACAGCGCCCAGCCCGAGCTGTACTTGGAGTTGCCGCCACCATTCATCCACGGGCTCTTCTCGAGCAGCAGGACCTTCGCGCCGTTCTGGGCCGCCGTGATGGCGGCCGTCGTGCCGGCCAGGCCAGCGCCAACGACGAGGACATCGCACTCTTCGTCCCACGTGATGTCAGCGACGCTCGTGGCCGTGTCGTTTGCAGCCGACTTCGAGGCGGCCAGGGCCTGCGAGCCGGTGCCGGCCATGGCGGCGACGGCGGCGCTCGTCAGAAGGGTGGCGCCAGCCGTCTTGATGAACTGGCGGCGGGTGCGCTCGAGCTTGGGGGTGGAGGTGGTGGCGTTCATGGGGACTCTCCTTCTCGTCATGCCCGGCGGGCGCCGGCCCGCTCGGACGTCGTACGTATGTCGGATGCGTCCGCGGGGGCAAGCCTGCGCATGTCGTGCGCTCGCTTGCGTGCCCCGCGGCTGCTCCGCGTTGACGAGTCGAAATCTACGCCGAACGCCACCGTACGCCGACCTCGGAAATCCATGATCCGAGGGGCTTTTCGTCCATGAAGATCGCATCACATGAAATCATGTACGCGAATATGAGGGTGATACTTGACACATTTGAGCTGCGGAAATGATGGCTTTTACGACGAACAGCTACAAATCCGCCCCATCGACGAGATCGATGAGCTCCTGGCGCGCATGGACATCGAGCTTGCGATAGAGACGCGCCGAGTGGGTCGCCACGGTGTTTGCGGAGATGACGAGCATGTCGGCGATCTTCTTCACCGAGAAGCCGAGGCTCAGGTAGTACATGATGTCGGCCTCGCGCTCCGTCAGGCCGTGTGCAGTCGCAATCTCTCGGCAGCGCTCGCGACGCAGGGAGCCGCGATCTGACGGCCCCGTCTCCCCTGCCGGCTCGGTCGCAGGCGTCTCAGAGGGAGTGCCGGCATCGGAGCCCGCGGGTTCAGGCTCCTCCGGCAGGCGGCTCGCATCCCGCAAACGCGCATCCGTCTCTGCCGCGAAGCGCCCGCTGCCGGCAAAGTACATCATCAAGAAGCCGCCTAGCACCACGATGAGCACGAGCGCCACGGCACTCGATGTCGGCACGAACACGTCGTGTGGCTCGGCGGGGATCGCAGCGAACACGACGGGAGCCACGAGGTAGCACAGCGCGTTGGCAACGATCTCCACCAGCAGGAACAGCAGGCCAAACGTCGAGGCGGGAGCGGCGGCATCCTGGTAGCACATCGTCATGAGCATGACGAAGATGAAGATGCGCAGCGTGCGCAGAACGACAGTCAGCGCAGCGAGATGCCCCTCGTCTGTCACGACACCCGGGATGGCCGTCGCGCACAGCAGCCCCAGGTAAGATGCCACGATGAGCGAGACAACGAGCGACAGGGAGCGTTGGGGCGAGATAGCACGCATGCGGCCCGCACACAGCAGCGCCGCGAACGGCATCGCGAACAGCACGAGCACGAGATGCAACATCAGCGTCGGGAAGTCGGACTGCTCCGCGCTCTGGCCGCCCGCCGAGAACGTCACCGAGTGAAGCAGCGTCACGAGCAGAAACGCGACGAACAGCAGCGACCACTCGCGCATCGTGCGACCGGCCGGCAACAGGCGCAGGCCGCCGGAGACCTCGACGGGCTCGATGGCGCACGCCTGCCAGCACGCGCCCGACACCGCGAGGCACACGAGAGCCGCGCCCTGGTAGAGCGGCGTTCCGTAACTCAGGTTGACCAGCAGGAACACCGCCGTAACGGACAGCCCAACAACGCCGACGCTCGTGACAATGGGCACCTGGAACATCAGGTCAGCCATGCGCTGCACCCAGGCAAAGAACAGCAGCACGAACGTCGCGGCGTACAGCGAGACGGCCGCAACGCGGATGGCGACGGCAGGCCCCGGCGGCAGCGGCAGGTAAGGCAGGCCGAGCAGCAAGCCGTTGCCCGCGAGCGTCAGCAGCGAGGCGCCCACGACGAGCACGGGCCGGCGAGCAAGCCAGGCGGACAGGCGCGAGCGCAGGGCGATAGCGAGCACGCATGCAAGCGCCATGACGGCAAGCGCCAACGCGTAGATGGGGCCCTCGCCGACGATGCTATAGCGGTAGAACGAGTAGTGGATCGGCAGCCACATGCAGCCAATGCCCACGCCCAGCGCCACGAGGCTCGGCAACGATGTACCGCCCATGGACCTCGGGCCCGTCTGCTCGCGGACATCCTCGCCCACCGTCGGTGCCGATCCCAAACGCATCGCCCGCGTCTTTCCCATCCCCATGCCTGCCCTCATTTCTGCGCTCGTTCCCTGGCGCCATTCTACCGGGATGGGGCGACACGGGCAGGCCTTCTTTTCTCGCAAAGTCGGAGCGAGCGGGTCTAAGCCCAGATGTCAGGCCGTGCAGATGGGTCGACGCCAGCGATCCTTTCCGGCGAAACCGCCCATCTTGAACCAAAGACGCACCGAAAGGCCTTCGCATGGTCAAAACACCCCTGCTTTGCGAGGATCACCGCCTCATCTCCGCCCGACGGCACCACAAACCCCCAGGTAAGCGCGGCACAAAAAACGTACGGTGGGAGAAGCCCACCCTAAATCCTCGCAAAGCGGCACCCTTTTGACCAAAGCAGGCCCAACTCCTCCTGCTCTGGCAGCGCACCAGGCCCCATCCCCCAGGGACGTCTCGGATTGCCGTCTTTTGCTGCAGCCCGTGCGGTCTTTTCGGCCCGAAAGAAAGGCGCCGCACCCTGGATGCGAAAAACGCAGGGGCGGCAGCATCGTGTGCCGTCGCCCCTGCGTCATCATGATCAGGATGCCTCGTCCCATCGGCCGAGCCCCGCGCCGCGCCTCGGGCAGGACGCGCCCGCGCCCAGCCTAGTCGCGCGTCAGCTTGCGATGCAGGCGATGCGGACGGGCGGCCTCCTCGCCGAGGCGCGCGATGCGGTCCTTCTGGTAGTCGTCGAAGTTGCCCTCGAACCAGTGCCAGCGACCGGGCTCCTCGTCGGTGCCCTCCCAGGCCAGAATGTGCGTCGCCACGCGGTCGAGGAACCAGCGGTCGTGCGACGTCACCACGGCGCAGCCCGGGAACGCCAGCAGCGCCTCCTCGAGGCTCTCGAGCGTCTCGGTGTCCAGGTCGTTCGTCGGCTCGTCGAGCAGCAGCAGGTTGCCGCCCTGGCGCAGCGTCAGCGCCAGGTTGAGTCGGTTGCGCTCGCCACCGGAAAGCACACCGGCCTTCTTCTGCTGGTCGGGGCCCTTGAAGCCGAATGCTGCGACGTAGCCGCGGCTCTGGATCTCGCTCTCGCCCACGATGATGACGTCGTTGCCGTCGGACACGACCTCCCACACGTTCTTGTCGGGATCGATGCCGCCACGCATCTGGTCAACGTAGGACAGCTTGACCGTCTCGCCGATCTCGAGCTCGCCCGACGTCAGCGGCTCCAGGCCCACGATCGTCTTGAACAGCGTCGTCTTGCCCACGCCGTTGGGGCCGATGACGCCGACGATGCCGTTGCGCGGGAGGCTGAACGACAGGTTGTCAATGAGCACACGGTCGCCGAAGCTCTTGCACAGGTTGTGCGCCTCGAGCACCTTGGCACCCAGGCGCGGGCCTACGGGGATCGTGATGTCGGACACGTCGACGCGCTTGCCGGCGCGCGCCTCGGCCTCCATCTGCTCGTAGCGCTCGAGACGCGCCTTGTTCTTGGCCTGGCGCGCCTTGGGAGAACTGCGCACCCACTCAAGCTCGGATTGCATGCGCTTGGCGAGCTTGGCCTCGCGCTGGCCCTGGGCAGCGAGGCGGGCGGCCTTCGTCTCGAGGTAGGTGGAGTAGTTGCCCTTGTAAGGGTAAAGCTGGCCGCGGTCGACCTCGCAGATCCACTCGGCAACGTTGTCGAGGAAGTAGCGGTCGTGCGTCACGGCGAGCACGGCGCCGGGGTACTTGTGGAGGAACTGCTCGAGCCACAGCACGGACTCGGCGTCGAGGTGGTTCGTCGGCTCGTCGAGCAACAGCAGGTCGGGAGCCTGGAGCAGCAGCTTGCACAGGGCGACGCGGCGACGCTCGCCACCGGAAAGCACGTTAACCGGCATGTCAGGGTCGGGGCACTGCAGCGCGTCCATGGCCTGCGAGAGCTGCGAGTCGAGATCCCAGCCGTTCGCGGCGTCAATCTCGTCCTGGAGCTTGCCCATCTCGGCCATGAGGGCGTCGAAGTCCGCGTCAGGGGCGGCCATCTCCTCGCCGATCTGGTTGAAGCGGTCGATCTTGGCCTTGACGTCGCCAAACGCCTGCTCGATGTTCTCGAGGACCGTCTTGTCCTCGTCGAGCGGCGGCTCCTGCTGCAGGATACCGACGGTGTAGCCCGGCGTGAGGCGGGCCTCGCCGTTCGAGACCTCCTCGATGCCGGCCATGAGCTTGAGCAGCGTCGACTTGCCCATACCGTTGGGGCCAACGACGCCGATCTTGGCACCCGGGTAGAAACTCAGAGTGACGTCGTCGAGGATGACCTTGTCACCGTGCGCCTTGCGGGCGCGATACATCTGGTAGATAAACTCTGCCACGATTTTGCCGTCCTTTGGGAAACGGGGCGGATGGGAGTGGCACCGCCAGCTCGCCGCGCAAAGCGGCAGGTGGGCCACGATAAAGCCAGTGGCGAGCATTATGGCAGAACGTCATGGGCAGCTCGTGAAGCGCGCAGACATGCCACCGGAGCGCTGGCACACCCGCGAAAACGACCCGCCCCACGCCGTCTACCCAAGCCCTCCGCGCACCGCTTCCCACCTGGCACGCGTAATGCCGTAGCGCAAGTACGCACGCCCGTTGCGGAGCTCGCACTCCTCGGATGCACGCACCATTCCGCAATGCTGCATAACGAGGCCGGACCGCGGGTTATCCACGTCGTGAATAGCCTCGACACGCTGGGCGTCCCTATGCTCGAAGCAATCCTCCACCACGAGCGCCAGCGCCCGCGACATGACACCGTGGTGCCACCACGGTCGTCCAATACAGTAGCCGATCTCAGGCGCCTCGTGAGCCGCGTCCCAGGCAACGATACCAATGGAGCCGATGGGCTCATCGGGATAGAACGGCACGCCCTCTATGGGCCCCTCCAGCACGATAGCCCACGTAGGCGTGTCTATGGCGAGTCCTTCCGCCGCCCAGCGGGTCACGAGCTCGCGCGACTCCCCCACGTCGCGGTGCGGCTCCCACGATAGGTAGCGCGTAACCTCGGGATCGTTTGCCCAGTTGCGATACATCGCCTCAGCGTCGCTCTCGCGAAACGCACGCAGCTGCACCACGCCATCGAATAGGATTTTCTCGCAGCCCATCTCAGGCAACCTTGGCGCCAAACGGCATCAGAGCAAGCTGTGCGAACTTGAACGCTTGCAAGCCGGCAGGAATGCCGATGATCGTGATGCACAGGATGGCACCCGAGATAACACCGATAAGTGCCAGCTCAAGGCCGCCGAAGATCAACCACAAGATGTTGAGGATGAGCGACGGCGCACCTCCCCCGTACTGCACCTCCGCACCGAACGGTGCAAGCGCCAAACGCGCGATCTTGAGGCACTGCACGCCCACGGGAATGCCCACAATCGTGACGCACCACAACAGGCCAACGATCGTCCACACGATGGCGAGCGGCAGGCCGCCGAGGATGATCCATAGGATGTTCGCGATGACGCTCATGACGAGGCTCCTCCTAGCAGGGGCTGACACGGCCACGCCAAACCCAGCAGGCGACGCATTTGGCGAACTTGCTCGACACCGTTCTTGTACCCCAGCGCTCCCCTAGCGTGACAGAGCAAAGGGGCGGCGAGCGCTATCCAAGCCGCGCTCGCCGCCCCCCATCTCACGTGCACGAACCCCTCGCGCGCAAAGCTACTTCTCGATCCACGCCCCCACAAAGTCCGTCGAGAATGACGGCTTCATGTACAGGTCATGCACGCGCGCCGAGCTCACGTAGCTCAGGTTGTAGTACGCGATCGGGATAACCGGCATGTCCTTGGCCACGAGCTCGTTGATCTCGACGTAGGCATCCACACGCTTCTCGTCGTCGGCGATAGCGCGCGCCGCGTCGATCTTCTCGTCCACCTCGTCGTTGTGGTACCGCGAGAAGTTGTTCTCGGACTTCGAGTCAAACAGCGAGTAGAAGAACGAGTCGAGCGACGGGTACCCGCCGTCCCAGCCCAGGCGGCCCACCTGATAGTCGGCGCGCAGCTCGTCGAGGTAGGCGGCCATCTCCATGCCCTCCGCCTCGACGGTGATGCCCAGCGCCTCCAGGTCAGCCTGGATCATCTGCATGATCGTCTCGTTGCCGCCGCCAGTGTTGTACGACAGCGAGAGGCTCAGGTCGCGCTTGCCGTCGGCGCCAGCCTTGTAGCCAGCCTCGTCCAACAGCTCGGCCGCGCGATCCTTGTCATACGCGCAGTCGTCCCAACCGCAGCGCTCTGCCCCGCCGATCGTCGGCGGCACGATGCCCACGGCAGGCTCGCGCACGCCCTCCCACACCGTGTCGCAGATGGCCTGGCGGTTGATGGCGCATGACAGAGCGCGGCGCAGCGTAGGGTCGGAGAGCTTCTCGTCCTCGTTGTTCAGCACGATGAACCACGTGCCGAGTGCCGGACCGTCAGCGACCTGCGCGCCGGGCTGCACCGTGTAGCCGTCGTCAGCGGTGCCCACCTCGGACTGCACGACCTTCACCTGACCCGAGGGCACGGTCGTCAGGTCGAGGTTGCCGGCCTGCCACTCGACGTACGCCGAGTTCTCGTCCTTAAAGATGTGGAAGTTCACGCCGTCGATCAGCGGCTTCTCGCCGTAGTAGTCATCGAAGCGCACCAGGTTGATGTACTGGCCGTCGACCCACTCGCCGTCCATCTTGAACGGACCGTTGCCGATGGGCGCCACACGGAACGAGTCGTAGTCGTCAAGCGCGGCCTGGGGCACGGGCGCCAGCGGCGCGCGCGAGCAGATGAGCGGGAACTCAGCGCAGGAGTACGAGAGGTTCACGACGAACGTGAGGTCGTCGGGGCACTCGACATCAAGCGTGTCAGAGGCGCCCGACATCACGTCGTCGTAGCCACCCACCATCGAGATGTACGAGCTCACGGTCGAGGGGTTCGTCGAATCGGTGCCGGGATTGCACAAGCGGTTCCATCCGCGGGCAAACGAGGCGCTGTCGACGGGGTCACCGTTATGGAACGTCATGCCGGGGCGCAGGTGGAACGTGAACTGCGTCGCGTCGTCGTTGCCCTCCCAGCTCTCGGCGGCCGCGCCCACCAGCTTGCCCGCTTTGAAATCGTACGTCGTCAGGCCGTCGAACAGCAAGCCCGAGACGAGCGAGCCTTGGTTCTCGTTCGTGTTGTACGGATCGATAGCAACCGGGTTCGTGATCGCGAACTCGAACGAGCCGCCGCGGTGGGCAGCGTCGGCGTCGGCAGAGGACGAGGCAGCGCTCACTTCACCGTCGGAAAGAGTCGCCCCGTCAGAGGTGTCTGCGGCGTCAGAGGAAGCCGCGGGAGCCTGAGCTTGGCCACAGCCGCTCAGCGCCAGCATCGCACCCGTCGCCAGCGCCCCGGCAACGAAGGCACGCCGGCCCATACGGGCGGAGGGAACGGGGGCACAGATCGTGCTGCGAGCCTGCGACTCCGCAGATGAATCAGCAAAGCGAGCCATAAATGTATACCCATCCCATCGTGACGGGGGCCGCACGTTCGCGCGAAGAGGCATGAGCTGATTCGCCCGAACGTATAACTGCCCCGTGGCTATTCAGGTTAAAGGGGCATTGTAGGGAGTATCCCGAAGAAAACCGCTCGCCTTTGGCCGGGCGGGATAGTACCTCCACATTGTCAGGGCATCGTATGGGCATTGGGGGGCCAGCAACGTCCCCAGATGTCTAAAAGCAGCGCCCTAGCCCTCCCCACCCTCGGTGTCAGGCACATACTCGAGCAAGTCGCCGGGCTGGCAGCCAAGCTCGCGGCAGAGAGCGTCGAGCGTCGAGAACCGGATAGCACTCACCTTGCCCGTCTTGATGCGCGAGATGTTCACCTCGGAAATGCCCACGAGTTGCGCCAGGTCGCGCGAGGCGATCTTACGGTCGGCAAGCACACGGTCGAGTCTCAGCACAATCACGGCCGCCCCCTACACGAGCTCGTCGTCTTGGTCCTGAAGCAGGCAGCCGTATGCGAATATGCGCGAGAACGCCGTGACAAGGATGGAGCACATCATAAACAGGTAGTTGAACACGCCCCACGTCACATCGTAGCTCACGTCGGGAAGCAGGACGATGCCCACAGCGAGGGTACCCGCCTCGAGCAGGCCCGGAACGACGGCAAGGCTCATCATCAGCATGGAGAGCGTGGTCAAATCACGCGCTCGCTCGGGGCGAAACGGCTCGCCCGTCTTGCCGATGCGTCCGAAGAACCGCGCGCCGACCCACAGCATCGCCATGAATAGAGCAGTCATCGAAAGGTTGCGCACGATGTGCAGGACGGGTGCGCTGTCGTTCGTGATGACAGGGGTGGGCGTCGCCCCCTGTCCGGACGCCGCATCGCCCACCTGCCCAGACTGCGCCACATCCCCGCGCGTGGCCTGAGCGGAGCCGCCGAAGTCCATGGAGGCCATGCCGTCCACGATGTTCGTCGTCCCGCGATTGGACTCGTCACTCAGGTAGAGCCGCTCGACGAGCGTCGCGGGTCGACCCCCCATGTCGGGCCCTGGGCCCATCAGCATATCCCGAGCTGTCGAGGCGACAGCAAAGACCCCCAGAAGGCTGATGATGAACAGTGTCAGGCAGAACCCCTGCATCAGCGTGCACGTCTTCTTGAGCCGAGCCACAACCGGGCCGCGCCCCTTTGGCATGTCGCCGAACGCCTTGCTCCACCTGTCGGCCATCGTGCACCTCCTCGTCAATGATTATCGGTACACGATAAGAATATATCGTTTATCGTTAAACTACAAGACCAACAGACATATCCAGAGCACAAGCCCTCGGAACAGGCTTCCCTACTTGAGCATGTTCTTGCGCCAGAAGAACACGACGGCGATAACGCAGAGCACGAGCGAGAGCAGCGCTGGGAACAGCCACGTCGAAGACTCGGGCAGGTCGCCCACGTTCATACCGTAGAAGCTGAAGATGATCGTGGGGATGGCCATGACGATCGTGATCGTCGTGAGCACGCGCATGACGTTGTTCAGGTTGTTGCTGATGACGCTGCTGAACGCGTCCATCGTCTTCGTGAGAATGTCCGAGTAGATCTTGCACATCTCCATGGCCTGGTGGATCTCGATGAGGACGTCATCGAGTAGCTCCTGGTCCTCCTCGTAGAGCTTGATGATGCGCCCGCCCATGATGCGGTTGAGTGTCGTCTCGTCAGCCTTGAGCGAGATGGAGAAGTAGACGAGCGACTTCTCGAGGCCGAGCATCTTGATGAGCTCCTCGTTGCGCATGGTGGCGTGCAGTTGCTTTTCGGCCTTGGAGAACTGGCGGTCGATGCTGCGCAGGTAGACGAGGTACTGCTGGGAGATGCGCAAAAGCAACTGCAGCAGGAAGCGGGCGCGGCGCGTCGTGTCGATCTGGCGCACGCGGCCCGCGGCGAAGTCGTCAACGATGACGCTGCCGTGCAGGCTGATCGTGACAAGCATGCCCTTATCGCGCAGGAACAGCACCGAGAGGGGCTGCGTGTCGTACTGCGTGAGCGTGGGTGTCTCTTTCTCCTGCTCGTCCTCGACAGAGGGGCAGTCCACGATGATGAGCACCTGGTCGGCATCGTCATCGTAGTCGATGTGCGAGCTCTCCTCCTCATCGAGTGCCGAGCGGACGAACTCAGGGACGATGCCCGCCTCGTTCTGGAGCCAGGCGCGCTCTCGCTCCGTCGGCTGGACGACATTGATCCAGCAGCCGCGCTCCGGAGAAGTGACGCGCTCCGTAACGCCCGTGAGGCTCGTCTTGTAATATTCGATCATGCGGTGCCCCCTGGTTGCGGTCGCGTGCGGTCCCTCGCCGGATCCAACGCCGTTGCGCGCGCACCCGATCGGCAGCGCACAAGGAAGACGTCGGCAGTACGTTTCATCCTACCCCAACAGAGGCGCATAATCCCTGCCATGCCATGCCGAGCAGCGAACTCACTGCCCCGCGCTATGCCACCGCAGCCGGATCCTCAGCTGCAGGGTCGTCCCACGGGATGATCGAGCCGCCGGCAGCCACGACGTCGCCGGCGATGGCGCGCGCGATCATGTCGAGGTAGACAGGGGCGCCGTCGGGCGTGAGGTGCGTGCCATCGGGGTAGAGGTAGACGTCCTCATAGCCCGCGCACACGGCCGGCCAGTCCACGTAGTGCACGTTGTCGTAGCGCGAGGCGCAGTCCATGAGCGCGGCGTTGGCCTCGTCCTGGAAGCCGTCAGGGTTCACGGTGCCCACAAGGTAAACCTGGCGATCAGGGCCTGCCTCGGCCACGAGCTGGTCGAGTTGCTCCGCCGTCGCCAGACTGTTTGAGAACACAGCGAGCACGACGACGTGGCCCACGACACCCTGGTCGAGGTAGTCCTGCAGCACGTCGACGGCCTGGAACGGGTGGCGACCGATGTAGCTGTCGATGAAGCCGCCAAAGAACACGTCGTAGAAGTTCGTGTCGCCCGGCACGGAATCACCGACGAGCACGGGGTCGTACTGACCGGCCGTCTGCTCGCCGTCCGACGCCTGCAGCGAGAAGTACCCGTCAGGCAGCACGACGTCGTCGGGGGCGATAGGTGCCTCGACGATGGGCGTGGCCTCTGGCGCTTCCGCGACAGGGACGCCGGCATCGTCCACAGCAGAATCGTCAGCCGCCCCGGGAGCACGATCGGAAAGGTCCATGCCGCGACCCGCCGCCTCGCCCGTGCTCACGATGGCGTCCTTCGGAACGAGCACCTTGTCGGGCACGACAAGACATCCCACGAGCGCCGCAAGCGTCACGGCACCGCAGACGCCCGTCGCCGCAAACGTCCCCGCGGCAGGCAGCGGGCCTCGGCGCACCCAGCCAGCAAACTGCGTGACACCGGCCGCCACACGCCCGCCGGAAAGGGGACGCTCCACGAGCAGCCACGTCGCCTCGGCAGCGCCCACCGACAGGACCACGGCAAGCAGCTTGAGCCACCACGGAGCCGGTCCGTCTGCCCCCACCAGGTAGATGAGGGGATAGTGCCACAGGTAGAGCGCATAGGAGCGCGCGCCCAGCCACGCGAGGGGCTTCAGCGAGAACAGGCGCTCCAACGGGTTGGACGGGCTGAGCAGGGCGACGAGCAGCACCACCGTCAGCAGGCATACGAGCACCATGCCCCCGTAGTAGAAAAACGCCGCATCGCTCGGCACGAACACCATAATCGCGACGAGACCAAGCAAAGCCACGCCGCCGAGAGCCGCCACACCTCGGGCACCCAGGCGCAGCAAGGCGCCGCGCCCCGCCACCGGCAGGCCGCCGACGGGCCACGCGAGGCCCAGCCACGCGCCGATAAGCACGGCGAAAGCACGCGTGTCCGGCCCGTAGTACACGCGGCTCGGGTCGGCGTTCGGGTCGAACAGCACGCCCATGAGAACGGCGGAGACCAGGGCGAGCCCCAGGAAGACGCGACGAATAGTCGAACGACTCGCCCCGGCGTACAGAAAGGCGCTCAGTAGCAGGGGCACCACGACGCAGAGCTGGGCATCGAGGCCGACGTACCACAGGTGCGTCAGCGGCGAAGGC
Organism: Coriobacteriia bacterium; assembly: GCA_018368455.1. Taxonomy (NCBI): domain Bacteria; kingdom Bacillati; phylum Actinomycetota; class Coriobacteriia; species Coriobacteriia bacterium. The sequence goes on along the minus strand of JAGZEG010000004.1, from coordinate 25,323 downwards.
GCCCCGATCTGCTCGAAATACGACAGGCCGTGGACGATGTACCAGATGTTCTCGAAGCCCAGCAGCGCGGGCGCGATGTCGGGGCGCATCTTCGTGAGCAGCACGTGGTTAAACGCAATGCACAGTAAGGCGACGAGCACGATCATCGCGATCATGGGTGGCCAGATGCGCTTGAAGCGGCGCCACCAGAACGCGCCGAGCCCCGCGCCGAAGCGCAAAACCGTCCCGTCGGCCTGGGCACGATCGCGTGCCCGCTCGAAGCCGCGCACGACGGAGCACGTCACGAGGTAGCCGCTGAGCACGAGGAACATGACGACGCCCATGTGGCCGCTCGGCAGCCACGAAAGGCCCAGGTGGTAGGCGACGACCGACAGGATGGCGAGTGTGCGCAGACCCTCAAGCGACGTGACGCGCCGAGAGGAAGCCGAAGCGGCGTGCGCGGCGGGAGCGCTACTGCCACGCGGGGCAAAGCGGCGCCCGGCGGGCACAGGGGCAGGGGCGCCCGCGCGCGGCGTGAAACTACCGCCGGCGGGGCGAGCATATGGACGAGCGGCATTGTTGGGGGTTGTCTGCGCAGAACGGGCGCCCGAAACCCCGCCGGCATTCGTTCCGGCAGACGAGGCGGGGGGCACGTCATAGCGAGCGCCGCGAGGACGGGGCTCGTCGCCATAAAGCGTCGAGCGGCGGGAGCGACTAGCGTAGAGGCCATCGCCAGAGGAGGAGCGCCCGGTCTCGGCCTGGCTTGCGCCCTCCTCCCGGTGCGCATGCGCCGCCACGTAGCGACTCCTCACCGTCGGCTTTTCCGCCTGCGTCATCCCTTCGCCCCGCCTTCCACGGCAATCGGCATTGCACACGCACGGGAGGCAGCGGCCTCGCCGCGCGACGCCCCTTCTGCAATTGCCGATATTCGTCAACACCTCGATCAACATTCCGTGCCCCGCACGCCGGCGGACGGCACGCTTCCATTATCCACCACGAGCCGCACGCGCCAGCGCACAACCACAACTCCCCCATCGCGCCATGACGGGCAAGCAAGAGTCCAACGGCGAAAAGGCCTCGCAGAAGCGATCCGTTGGGCCGAAACACAAGCGGGCACCCCGGCAGGCCGCAGAAGGCTGTGCCGGGGTGCCCGTCAGCACCCTACCGCGTTCAGTGGCTTAGCGCTCCATGAACATCGCCTTCGCGACGGCCAGGCCCTCGCCCTGAACGCCAATGCCGCAGCTGCCGACGATCGTTTCGCCGATGGCGCGCAGGCCGGGAATCGGCTGGCCCGCCTCGTCGAGCACCTTGTAACCGTCGTGGATATCCACGACGAGGCCACCGACGGTGATGTGCATGGCCCACGTACGTGGAGACGCGTAGAACGGAGCCTTCTCGACGGGGCTCAGCTCGGAGAACGTCGTGCGGCCGAACTCGGGGTCCTCGCCGGAGCGCGCAGCCTCGTTGTAGCGCTCGACCGTATCGACAAGCACGGCAGGGTCACAGCCCATCTGTTCGGCAAGTTCCTCAAGCGTGTCAGCACGGTAGAGCTGTCCCTGGTCAATAAGGCGCTGCAGGCTGTGGCCATAGCGGTTGTTTTCGCCATCGACGCGGCACGTGTCGGCGTCCGTCACCATGAACATCATCTGGTCGGTCTGCGCCATGATGTTCTCGGTCATCGTATAGCGGTCGAGCACCTCGTTCATGAAGCGCTTGCCTTCCTTGTTCACGATGACGCAATCGACGTCGTCACCGACGGTCGTCTCGTCCGTCCAGTTTTTGCAGTCAGCCATCGGGAACGGCATCTGCACGTCCATAAGCGCCACGGTACCGCCCGCCGCCAGGCCCATCGTGATGCCGTCGCCCGTGTGGCCATAGCAGTTCGTCGTCGGGATGTACTCATCCTCCTTGAACGGCCACATCGTGTTGTACTCGCGCAGCATGTCCGGACTGCCCGAGAATCCACCCGTCGCCAGGATGACGCCCTGCGCGCCGCGCACGCGATACGTCGTACCGTCCTCACCCTGTGCCACGACGCCCGCCACCGTGCCATCTTCGACGATAAGCTCCGTCGCCGGCGTATTGAGATAGATCTCGACAGGATAGGCGTTGCGCTCGATCTCGTCAGCGTAGAACGTAAAGTAGCCCTGGCCGCACACGCCCTGCTTCGGAGACGTCCAGCGCGGCCACGAGTAACCGACGATGCCGCACAGGCTCTTAAAGCCAAAGTCCTCCGAAACGAGCCACTCGTCGAGCGCGGCGATGTTCTCTGCCGTCTTGAGCATCTCGTCATAGCTGCCCTCACCCTGGAGCGCGTACTGCAGTGCATGGAGATAGATGCTGTCGAACACCTTCGTACTGCCCGACTCCTTCCACGCCTCGTACTCGGCCATCAGCTTCTCAAGATCCTCCGCCGGCAGATAGTCGGGCGCTTGGGCGAGCTCGTCAGCGAGCTCAGCCTCATAGCTCGGCGTCATGTCCTCGCGCAGCTCGTCGGGAGCGTTAACGTACTCGAGGTAGCCGCCGGAGACGAGCGCGTTGCCGCCGACGTTGCAGCTCTTCTCGAGCAGAATGACCTTGCTCGCACCCATGCGCGCCGCCGAGATCGCCGCGACCATGCCCGAGGCGCCAGCACCCACAATGACGACGTCGGCTTCCAGCTCCTGCTCGACCGGAGCGGCGCCAGCGGGCTCCGAGTCAGACGAAGCGCCAGAGAGCGCGGCCGGATCGCCACCGGCCTGTTCAACACAGTCGCTTACGGCGCGTACGAGAGCGGAGCTCGTCAGCGTCGCGCCCGTGATGGAATCGATGTCAAGCGTCTGGCGCTCGACAATGGCAGCGGGAATCTCCTGGAGCGCGCGATCAGAGATGAAGGCCGTTTCCTCGTGCTCGCCCACAATCACGCCCGTGATGGCCGTCTCGGAAAACGTCACGTCCACAGCAATGGGGCCGAACTTGCCCTCGGCACTCGCATGGTACGTACCCGGCACATACGAGGACGAGGCGTCGCCGGCAGCCGGACCCTCGGCAGCGCGAGCAAGGCCCGGCAGGCCGAACAGGGCGACGGAAACGCCAGCGATAGAGGAAGCGGCAACGAGGTCACGGCGCGAGATGTTCGAAAGCTGGTTTGAGCGGATCATGGTGGGCAACATCCTTTCGATTCAACATACATGGCAAGATGTGCGAACGGGACGTAAGCACCATGTCAGGCAGGCGCAACGGCGCCGCACGTGTCCCGCTGCGGTACGGCTCCCACAGTAGGCAGCACACAGTCGTCCCGTCAGCATCAACGCGGGATGCACCCAGTGGTAACCTTGTAACCTGAGATGTAAACCGCCCAGCTCAGAGGTGGTGCGCCACGAAAGGAGTCACCGTCATGCGCCACGGCAGCACCGCAAGCCCCGCCAGCCCCGTCGACATGCGGGGCGCCTCGCCGGTGCCCGCCCAGGCAGACAGCCTGCCCGCAAGCACGATCCCCGTGCAGGAACGGCGGGCCATACCGGTGAGCAGCAACGTGCCCCCCGGAAGCGACGCCCCAGGTCGCGTCGGACGGCGGCTCACCGAGCTGCGCCTCCTGTCTCCATGCCTGTTCGGCTTTGCGTTTGTCCGCGCGTTCTACGACGTCGCATCCGGGCAAATCGCAACCATCCTGTCAGGTATATCTGGGGTCACATGGCTTGGACCGGACATCGTCGTCATCGGCATGGTGCCCGCATTCGTCGCCTGCGTCGCGGCGGGGCGGCGCTTCTTACCCCTCAGCGACCGTCGCTCCGCCGCGACGATTGCAACGGCTCTCATGGTCGCCGGGGCAGGGCTCATTCTGGCGGTAGGCACTCTTTCGAGCGTGGCAGGCCCATCCGGCAGCGAACCTCTTGCCCAAAGCGCCGCGTTGCCGCTCGCCCTGATCGGCGGTTTGGTCGTGGGGTTTGGCATCGCGCTTGGCATCCTGCTGTGGGCCGAGCTCCAAAGTTGCTTCGGCTCGTTTCTCATCGTGCTCTATGTCGCCGGAGGCTTTCTGTTCGGCTCGCTGCTCGGATGGCTCATCGGCGGCCTGAACGGCATGCGCCTCGCGCTGGCCTTACTTGCGCTGCCCATTCTCTCCCACATCTGCTTACGCTGGGGGCTCACAAGCATCCCCCCATCGGAGCGGCCTGGCGGCTTTACACACGCCGTTCAGTTCCCCTGGCGCCTCGCTATTGCCCTAGGCGTCTACGAGTTCGTGCTTGGCGTGCGTCAGGCAAGCGCCCCCTTCGCCGATGGAATGCTTACCATGGGCGTGCTCCTGTCATCGATGACGCTTTTCTGCCTTGTGTACTTCTTCTCGCACCGGTTTGACTTCACGTATCTCTACCGCACGCCGTTCGTACTTATGAGCTGCGGGCTGCTCGTGACGTTTGCCTCGCTGTCGACGGGCAGCGGCGTCGCCGATCTGCTCGTATGCGTGGGCTACGCGCTGATGTTCCTCGTGCTCACCGTGTTGCTGTGCGACTTGGCACATCGCTATGGCGTGTCCGCAGCATTTCTTTGCAGCATCCAGGAGCTCATCATGCTCACAAGCCTGGGTGGGCACGGCGTGGGGCTGGCGCTGGATCGCGGGTTAGTGCCGCTGGCCCCTGACAGCCCAGCGGTGCTCGTAGCGCTCGTCATCCTCGTCATCGTCGCAAGCGTCGTCCTGCTGACAGAGCGCGAGTACGCACGCTGGGGCGCAGCGCTGTTCGGCATGGAGGAGCTGACAGGTGGCGCGGGCCGCAGCGAGCAGGACGTGCTCGGGCAAGCCTGCGAGGAGCTAGCCGCGCGGATCGGCTTGAGCCCACGCGAAAGGGAGGTGCTTCAACTGCTTGCGCAGGGCAAAGGGCCCAGCGACATCGAGCGGGAGCTCTGCATCGCGCCCGGAACGCTCAAGTCGCACACGCGGCGCATCTATCGCAAGGCCAGCGTCCACAGCCGAGAGGAGCTCGTAGCCCTCATCGACGCGAGCAGCCCCGCTCTCCCCTAGGTCCGAGCCGGCTGACGAACGCCCGCCCCACCCCTACCCGAGCGCGACGCCGCCGAGCCAGCCCCAGCGGGGCGTCACCGTGTCGCCGTAGTACGAGATCCAGCTGTCAACGTCGATGCTGCGAATGCTGCCGATGTTGTCCATGAGCGTGCCGCCGCCCACGTAGATGCCGATGTGGCCGTACACCTGGCCAGCGGCCGTGTGGCTGTGCGACGAGACGGCCACGATCATGCCCGGCTGTAGCGAGCCACGATCCGAGCTGTAGCACCACGACGCATACATGTCGCACGCATCACCGTAAAAGCCGCCGATGCCCGCGTTGAGGAACACGTTCGTCACCCATGCCGCGCAGTAGCCCGCCCCCGGCGAGGGCGTCGCGTAGCACGCATTGACGACGGCGCTCGCCGAGCCCGATCCCGTGACGACGCTGCTCCCGCCGCCCGAGCCCGCCGCTGCGGCGGCTGCCGCCTCAGCGGCGGCTTGCGCCTCCGCAGCTGCCTGAGCCTGGGCGATAAGCTCCTGGTTGTACTGCTCCGTCAGCGCCTGCACTTCGGCATCAAGGCCGCTCAACAGCACGTAAGCGTCGTTCTGGCGCGCCTCCATGTCGGCGAGCTGCGCCTCCTGCTCCTGGCGCAGGCCGTCAAGCTCGGCATATTGGGCCTCGAGCGCCGCCTGCTGTTCCTCGAGCTGCCGCTTGACTTCGCGCGTCCGGTTGATGAGCTCGACCTCAGCGTCGTTAATCTTCGCAAGGTAGAAGATGTTCGTCGAAAGTTCCTCGAACGTCCTGGACGACAACAGCACGTCCAGGGCTGTGGCGTCACCGTACTTATAGCCGTTCTCAACGTAAACGGCCAGCTCGTCCTGACACGTCTGGAGCTCGCCCTGCGTGACGTCAATGTCAGCCGTCGTCTGGTCGATCTCCCCGCGCTTTACCTCGATAGCGCTGAGCGTGGCATCCAGCTCGATGCTGAGCTGTTGCTGCTGCCACGCAAGGTCGTCGATCTGGGCCTGCACCTGCGCGTAGCGTTCCTGGGCTGACGAGAGCGCTGCAGCCGTAGCCTCCTCTGCAACCGCGACGCGAGCACCCGAGTCAAGCGGCGAGACTAGCCGGTGCACGACGCCCGCCGCCACGAGGGGGGCGGCGCCAAACAGAAGAAGGGCACGCCTCCTCGACAGAGAACGTGGGGCAGCGGGTGCCTCGGCTATGGGATGAGGGGCGGATGTAAACATGGCAATCCCCCAGTACGTCGAACGGCAACAAAATGCAGCGGGCACACGGCCAGAAAACATGCAAGACAACAAGACTTTCGATTCTATCAGGCCGAAGCGCTCTCAAAAACAAAGCATCGAGTGACACATACGGTCGGCATGATCCTTATCCCAAAGTCGTTAACGACGGTTGACAGTCAACAATGTAAAACGATATGCCCCACCTCGGCGTATGAGAAAACTTTAACCGTTTAGTTCACCACTATCCTTATCTTAATGGTAATGGTGTGGCGCGCCTATCGCTCTTGTCCGTGGCCACCTGTACCCCCACCTGCGAGCCGCTATCCTGTATGCTTCGTTCAAGGCAGCGCCGTGGCGTCGCCGGCTCCTCGGCTCACGTGCCGGCGAGCCGCGCTCGCTCACCCGGCGCATCGGGAGGAGAGGCACACCCGCGAGAACCTCGGCAAAGGGGTCCGTACGGGTCGGATGAGAGGGGGCGTCTGTGGGCGGCTTCTTTGGCGTGTCATCGCGCAAGGACGTGGTGCTCGACGAGTTCTTCGGAGTTGACTACCACTCGCACCTGGGCACGCGCCGCGCGGGCATGATCGTGCTCGACCAGGCGGCCGGCTTCCAGCGTCAGATCCACTCCATCGAGAATGCGCCGTTCCGCACGCGCTTCGAGGACGATATCGCGAAGTTCCACGGCACAAGCGCCATCGGCTGCATCAGCGACAAGGATCCCCAGCCGCTGCTCATCCGCTCAAAACACGGCACGTATGCGCTCACGACCGTGGACGCCATCAACAACGCCGAGCAGCTCGTCGCGGAGTGCCTTGCGTCGGGACAGAGCCAGTTCAACGCCATGAGCTCGGGCGACGTGAACTCCACGGAGCTCATCGCCGCGCTCATCAGCCAGAAAGACGACCTCGTCGAGGGCATCAGGCACGCGCAGGACAAGATCGACGGCTCGCTCACGCTGCTCGTCATGACGCGCGACGGGGCCATCATCGCAGCGCGCGACAAGATGGGCCGCCTGCCCGTGCTCGTGGGCCGCGACGAGCAGGGCCGCTGCGTGGCGTTCGAGTCGTTCGCCTACCAGAAGCTCGGCTACACGACCGAGCGCGAGCTGGGCCCCGGCGAGATCGTGCGCATCACGCCAGACGGCTGCGAGGTGCTCTCGCCCGCACGCGACCAGATGCGCATCTGCGCCTTCCTGTGGGTGTACTACGGCTACCCCAACTCGAACTACGAGGGCGTCAACGTCGAGGTCATGCGCTATCGCAACGGCGAGATCATGGCGCGCGACGAGGCCGAGCGCGGCGTGCTGCCGCAGGTGGACTACGTCGCCGGCGTGCCCGACTCCGGCGTGCCCCACGGCATCGGCTACGCCAACGCGTGCGGAGCGCCGTTCGCCCGCCCGTTCATCAAGTACACGCCGACGTGGCCGCGCTCGTTCATGCCCGCCAACCAGGAGGTTCGCAACCACGTCGCCAAGATGAAGCAGATTCCCGTGCCCGAGCTCATCGCCGGCAAGAAGCTGCTGTTCGTCGACGACTCCATCGTGCGCGGCACGCAGCTGCGCGAGACGGTCGACTTCCTGTACGGGGCCGGCGCGGCCGAGGTCCACATGCGCTCGGCGTGCCCTCCCATCATGTTCAGCTGCAAGTACCTGAGCTTCTCGAGCGGCAAGTCCGACATGGACCTCATCGCGCGCCGGGTCGTGCAGCAGCTCGAGGGCGACGGGGGCCAGCAGCACCTCGACGAGTACGCCGACGCCCGCACGGAGCGCGGCCAGTGCCTGCTCAAGACGATCTGCGAGCAGATGGGCTTCGACTCGCTGAGCTACCAGTCGCTCGACGGCATGCTCGAGGCCATCGGCATCGACCGCGAGAGGGTCTGCACGTACTGCTGGACCGGGCGGGAGTAGGAAGTCCCCGCGCACCCAGCATATCCTCACGAAAGGAGCCGCGTTCGAGCACATCAGCTCTGGCGCGGCCCCTTTCACGTCTTGGCGCCGCCCTCTACCCGCAATGCGCCAGCGTAATGAAGTCCTGCCGGCTGTGGACATCGCACTTTCGATAGATGCGGCCAACATACGTTTTGGCCGTCGACTCGCTCACGCTCAGCTCGTCCGCGACATACGGGATGCTCCGACCCGCCAGAAGAAGGGCTGCCACCTCCGTCTCCCGCCCAGACAGGCCGTGCTCTTGCGCCAAGCGCTCCACAGCGCGCGAACCGCTCTCCGCAACGCTCCGACATCCATCCACGCCGGTATCCTCACCCGCCTCGGCGCCCCCGCGCTCCCACAGAAACGCGTTGATGACGCGATCGCGCAGCAGCCACATACCCGAAACCGCCAGAAGTGCAACGCACGCCACGCATACGATATGGAGCGTTCCAGCCGCATCGGCACCCGTCAAGACATCAGCCAGAACCATTGCTGCAACGATACTGAGCAGGTGACTGGCGCTGACAACAGCCTCTCCCAACGCGAGTACGCGCAAGGCTGGCACGTTGGCGTGACCAGAAACCGACACCATGACGAGATCGAACGCCTTGCCTGCCACAACGCATGCCGCCATCGTGAGTGCGCAAAACACAGCGTAGCCCTGAGGCATCGCATCGGACAGAATGCCGAGAAAGCCACCGATCGCAACGAGAGCTGCCCCAGAAAAGAGCACCTCGAAGCGCATCTCGTCAGCCCAGGTGAGCAGCAGCACAAGCACAAAAAGCGCGACCCACCGGCCGACGACGACAGACCACAACTCAAGACCTGCGGGCATCGATCCGAGTGCAGGCTCGACCGGAAAACCCTGCATGACATGCGAACCGAAGTACAGCAGCGCCACGCCAACCCCAACGGGAACTGCTGTCCTCCACGAAAGGCGATACTGCGCCCCATCAGCTGCGACGACCGTCTCCTCGCTGCGGCCACGAGAACGTAGCACGCGAACGTAACACAGTGCCCCAAGGACAGGCAGAACAAGACACGCAGCAAGTGCGATACCGAGCGGCACGAAAACCATCGTAGAGACGAGCGCTTTGAAGCCTGCATCCGCGATGATGACCACCCGAGCCGAGGAAAAACTCCCGCGCGACAGAAGCTCAAGCCACAGCAGGTTTGCCAGCTCGATTCCCGCCCCGGCAACACCCGCCCCGACCCACGTCAGGGCAGGCGAGCCGAGCCACCCATTTGCGGCGCATGCCAGCATCACCGTCCCCAGCTCCACGAACGCAAGCGACGCGCCCTGTAGCACGGCGCGATCGAAACGCAAAAACGTCCGTCCTCCAAGAAGGGACACCAGGGCAGCGCAAGCAAACCTTCCTGACATCCACGCCAGCAACAGCGTCAGGCCGAAATCGGCGCCTTTCGCCAGGGGATCCAGAATGGCCTGCATGTTGATAGCGAGGGCCGTCCACGCTCCCAAGCACACATATGCCAGAAGAAACGGTAGCTCGCCGGGAATCATTCGCACATCTTGCATGGCTGTCATTGGCATTCTCCCAGGTAAAGGCTGTCGAACGTTTCGTAGGACACGACAGGCCGATAGAAATGCCCGTTTCAGCGGACAGCGACGAGCCGGGATTCATCGTATCACAGAGACAGCGCCGAGCACGCCCCGCAGGGCGATCCGAGGTGCTCCGAGCACGTGTCAAACGAGGCCACCAGAAAATCGACCGGTCTCACTACCTCAAGGAGAAACAACAATGGAACTGACCCGCCGCACGCTCATCTCCGGCCTTGCCGCAACTGGCCTGGCCGCTTCCGCATTCGCCGCCCTGCCTGCGCTGGCAAGCGAGGCGGGTGCGGGCGTTCAAGTTGGCTTCGGCACCGGCATTGGCGCAAAAGGCGACGTGCCCGTAGCTGTCGTCGTCGAGAACGGAGCAATCTCTGCCATCCTGTGCGGCGACAACATCGAGTCGCGCGGCCCCGGCCAAACCGCCATCCAGCTCATGCCCGCCCGCATCGTCGAAGCACAGTCCACCAACGTCGACACCGTGTCCGGCGCCACGCTCACCTCACTCGCCATCCTGTCAGCCGTCCGCGAGGCACTCGAGGGGCTCGGGCTGGCAGACCAATTTGACGTCGAGGCCCCGACCGCTTCCGTCAAACGCGCCGACGAGGACGTCGATGTCGTCATCGTCGGCGCGGGTGGCGCCGGCATGACGTGCGCGCTCCAGCTCGTCTGCCCCGAGTTTGACGGCGTTAAGAACGACCTCAACGTGCTCGTGCTCGAGAAGCTTGACTTCGCCGGTGGCTCGACGGCGCTGGCAGGTGGCAGCACATCCGTCATCGACGGGCTGAGGGCAAGCGACGTCTCGGGCTGCCACAGCACGGCAGAGGACCTCGTCGATCTGCTGCGCGTTCGCAACTCCTGGGGCGTCAACGAGCCGCTCGCCCTGGCCATCGCCTCGAAGAGCGTCGACACCGTGCAGAAATTCGTCGAGTTCGGCGGCCCGTTCACGACGAGCACCGGCGGCGTGCAGAGCCGCTCCGGTCACAGCTACCAGACGGTCGGTGCGTCCGGCCACATCCAGCTGCGCCAGCCCGACGGCTCGACGCGTGCCCTCACAAACGAGGGCGGCCATGCGCTGGCGGACTTCCTCGAGACAAAGCTGCGCCAGCTTGGCGTCGAGATCCGCTGCGGAGCGGCCGCGACCGAGCTCGTCATGGACGGCAGCGCCGTTGCGGGCGTCCGTGTGAAGGAAGGCGACGCCTCCTACGTCGTGCACGCAAAGAAGACCGTGCTCGCCTGCGGCGGCTTCGTTCAGAACGCCGATGCGATGAAGGAGATCAACGGGGAGCTCATCCCAAGCTACATCCCCTGGTGCACCGCAGGCTCTACGGGCGATGCCTTTGCGATGACCGCCGACCTCGACATCCCACACTGCGGTGAGGGCGCCCTGCTCTACTTCGGCACGGACGCGCGCAACGGAATCTTCAGCTCGCTGAACAACGCATATCGTGGCCGGCATGCCGTCATCGTTAACGAGCTGGGCAAGCGTGTGGGCGACGAGTCGGGCGACGAGTTCGAGTTCGCATACAACATCGCACAGGCACCGAACGGCCACCTCTTCGCGATCATTGACGCCGACAGCGAGAACGCCGAAACGTTCGAGCAGTGGGTCGAGGCAGGCAACGTCAAGCGTGCCGACACGCTCGAGGAGCTTGCCGAAGTATGCGACATCGACGCCGACGCACTCGTCGCAACCGTAGAGACGTACAACGCCGACAGCGAGGCAGGCGCCGACAGCGTCTTTGGCACGCCAGCCGAGAGCATGTATCCCGTGCGCACGGCACCGTTCTACGCTGGCGAGATCGTTCCGTGCGTTATCGGCGGTCTTGTGGGTCTGCAGGTCAACGAGAGCTGCCAGCCGGTCACGTCGGCGGGTGAACCTGTCGAAAACCTCTACGCCGTGGGCGAGGTTTGCGAAGGCGGCAACATCATGTCCAAGCTGTATTCCGGCGGCTACAGCATCATGACGGCTCTCAACAGCGGCCGCATTGCCGCCGAACACATCGCGCAGAGCTTCTAGACGGACGTCGACAAGCTGCCAGCATATACAGCATAAGCAGGACCCTTTCGAGGGGCGAGGTGACGGTGAGCCGGCAGGAGCCGGGACTGCCGACCACCGCGCCCCTCGACATCCTCATGCGCTTCGTCAATCCCGACGCGATTCGCGGCCAGAAAGCGAGCTCGTGCACGCCCCCGCTGCGCCCGCAAAGGCCCATCGCCCCGCACCCGAATGCGCTACCTGGGGAAACGCTGTCGCCAGCGACGCCTCCTACAAGGGGATAGTTCACGAGCTCGATTCTTGCCCGCCAAACGACACCGGCTCGACAAAGAGAGGCCTCGGGAGCCACCGGAGTCCCTCCCGAGCCACCAGAACTTGACCGCTGCCATCAAAAGAGTTGCTACCGAGTCCGCACTGGCCCATTGGTCGCTTTTCTCCCAAAAGGTATATCTGTTCTCACAAGAAGTCGTATACTGCAGGGCGTCATGACCGGCGGCGTTCGCTCTGGGGACCGCAAACAACCGCCGGACGAGCACCTCGTCCAAGGGGGATTCGCATGCACAATCAGCACAGCCAAAACGGCCACGTCAACGCCAGCCACACGCAGCGCCACCAGCTCAGCCGGCGAAACTTCGTCGGAGGCATCGCCGCTCTCGGAGGCGCGGCCCTCGTCGTCCCCGCCCTCGCCGTGGCCGCAGACTCGACGTCCGACGCCAAGGACGCGCCCACAGGCTCGAATGCCCAAGACGGGCAGGCGGGCGGCACCCACGTCGTTAACGACCTCGCCGGCATCGACGTCGAGTTGCCGGTCGACATCAAGCACGCCGCCGTCATGGTGCACCCGAGCTTTGAGTCCGTCATCATGCTCGGCGCGTGGGACCAAGTCGCCCTCACCGGCAACAAGAACGGCCAGTCAGGCTGGTCCAAGGTCGTTTGCCCTGCGTATGCCAACGTTCCCGCCGTTGAGAATGCGCAGGAGCCCAACCTCGAAGAGCTCTCGAGCGCCGGCGTCGACGTCGTATTCTTTTGGGACTCCTATCCCGACACGATCGAAAAGATCAAGGACCTAGGCATCCCCGTCTTCACGACGCAGGTCGCCAACAGCGGCGTGCAGAACTGGGAGCAGTTCCTCACGTTCAAGAAGCACGAGATCACCGGCGTGGCCGAGGTCTTTGGCGGCGAAGCCATCGAGCGTGCCAAGCGCTGGTGCGACTGGGTGGACAAGCGCGCCGAGCTCATCACAAGCAAGACATCCAAGATCGCCAAAGAAGATCTGCCAACCGTCTACTACGTCCGCGGCCCGGAAGCCACGACGGCACACGGCGGCGTCTCCAACACGCGTTGGCTCGTAGACATGGCAGGCGGTGACCTCGTGACGAAGGATCTCGACCAGACGATGGTCGATGTCACGATGGAGCAAATCATCCAGTGGAATCCCTCCCACATTGTCATGGGGCGCGTCGACAACAAGGAGCTCGTCACCGAGGATCCTAACTTCGCGCCGATCAAGGCGGTCCAGGATGGCAACGTCTTCGTCAACCTGCACGGCCTCGGCCCGACCGACTACTGCTCCGACTGTTTCCTGCTCATGGAGCAGATCGCGAAGGATCTGCACCCCGACCTCTTTGAAGACCTGGACATGGTGGCCGAGGTCAAGGACTTCTTCCATGAGTTCTACGGCTACGATCTCACCGACGACGAGGCACAGCGCGTACTAACGTACCAGCCGCCGGCAAGCGAGAACAAATAAGCCGAGCGAGAAGGCGGGCACGGCCCACCTCATCCAAAACGCTAAAGGCCCGAGAGCGGGGCGAGGACGCGCGTAGCCGCCCCCTTGCCCCGCTCTCTCGAAAGGGGGCGCCCCCGATGTGGGAGCTATACGACGCGTTGATTGAGGCAGCACGCCGCGAAATGTCGCACGCCCCCGCCAAGGGTTCCACAGGGGAAGACAAAGCCGCAGCCATCAATCACTCGCCGACCGTGACGGCCGCTCGCATCTCCCCCATCTGGACAACCGTTCGGGCGGCGCTGGACGCGCTTTCAGAGGACGCACCTGCAGCCGGCACCATTGGACTCGCGCTCACACTCGACGAGCCCTCCGGAAGGCATCCCACCCGCTGCGGAAATCTTGCTGGCACGCCCCTAACCGAGCTCATGGCCGACGTGAAATCCTGGAACTTCGCCGACGCGTCGCTTGGCCTTGCTGCCATAAATGCCGTTGTGAACCGGCCCGAGGCATTCCCCACCACCAATGATAACCCCCGTGTCATCGTTGGCGAGCGCACCGGCATCTTTGGCGGATTCGAGCAACTGGTGCACGGCAGGCGCGTCTGCCTCGTCGGTCACGCACCCTTCGCTGAGCGCCTCGCCCACATATGCGAGCTCACCATACTCGAGCGCATACCCAGGGAGGGCGACTTGCCCGATCCCGCCTGCGAGTATGTACTACCCAGCCAGGACTTCGCATTCATCACGGCGTCAGCCCTTATCAACAAGACAATGCCTCGGCTACTCGAGCTGTCCGAACGCGCGACAACCGTCGTCTGGGGCCCGAGCTCCACGCTTAGCCCTGCCCTGCTTGCCGCCGGAGTCGACGCCATCCTCGGCAACGTCGTCACCGACGCCCAAGCCGTCGAGCGCATCACCGGTGAGGGAGGTCTCACCCGGCAGTTCTCGACCCATCTCGAGCCCGTCGCCCTCTTTGCCAGCGCAGCCCTTGCCGAACGGTACCGCGGCGCAATGGCCAACCCTCTTCCCGTTCGCTAATCTCTCGGCACAGAGCCCGCCGCATAATCGCAGCGCCTGCAGGGACGACATAATGAGCGCGATGACAGCCGTCTTCCGAGGGTGCGAGAAGCCCGCGTCGGCCACCGCCCCCGAGAAAGCAAGGAGGCCAGCCGTGTCGAGCTCCGACTTGTCAGTTTCTAACGACCGGAGTGGCGGGATCAAAGAGGCCATCGCTGCTGCCGACGAAGCCCTCGAGCGCCTTCGTGAAGCCCGTGACAAGCTGGATCGCGCCTCCAGCTGGGGCCTGGCGGACATAATGGGACTTGGCGCCATCGGCACGTTTGTGAAGCACCGCCGTATAAACGATGCTCGCGCATGTCTCGAGCGAGCACGAGAGTCCGTGCAGCGGTTCGCACGCGAGCTCTCCAGCGTTGCCGAGGTAAATCAGCTGCACATCGAGATGGGCGACTTCCTCACGCTTGCCGACTTCCTCTTCGACAACTTTGTTGTCGACATCGCCGTTCAGCAGGAAATCAACGCCGCACGCGAGAACGTCGGCACCGCAATCAACCGCGTCAGCTCCTTGCGTGCCGACCTCATCGCTTCATCGTAAGCCAGCATAGCGGGGACACCTACCCGCAAAGCATGCGACAGGTGGCTCGCTGCCGATCTCGGCGCCATCGACGGCCAGAAACCTGACTCGTGAATACCTCGCTTGCACCCTGGAGGCACGAAACCCTCGCACCCAAACGGGCCACCTGGGAAAACGTCAGCGAATTGGGTAGCCCCGCGCAAGAGGCTCGTTCACGAGTTCGATTCTCGGCCACAAAACAGCGCTCGCGCGGCAATGGCAAGAGCTGCCGAGCCTGCTTGAGCTCAGGTTCGGCAGCCACCGACTGAACCTTGTCAAATTACGCCGCCTCGCATCCCGCCACCGAGATGGCCGCGTCCTTGCGATCCTGCACAGCTCGGTAGATCCTCAGCACGATGTACCCAATGAACAGCACGGAATACACGACGACGCTTGCCTGAGCAGTCCTACCACCCAGCAGGGCCGATGGCAGCAGGATGATCATCAGGTGCACGTACACGAGCACGAAGAACGGGTAGGCCAGCATCTGCAGACGCTTCCACGACCGCGCCTTCATGCGACGCTTCACCGTGGCAAACGACGTGACGCCCAAGAGGATGAGAAGGACGAACACGATAAGGGCTACTGCGAGAGACAGGAAAATGTGCGCGTTCGCCCCCGTGAGGCCGCGCGACGCCATCGTCACGTACGGCGTGATATACATCGCCACATGCCCCAGCGATAAAATCCATGCGATGACAGAGAGCTCGCCGCGGATGGGCATCAGATAGCCGCGCGCCTTCGAACCATGCGGCAGCGCCCCGATGTACATGACGATAGCAAACAGCGCCGTCGCAAGCATGCACCTATGTATGAGAACAAGCAGCCCTTGGTGAATAAAACGCGGAATCGTCAGGTACGTGTCGGCAATAAACAGCACGACAAGAGCAACTGCAATCCCGTAGAACAGCAACGGCCATCGCTTGATCGGCTGTTTGAGTACGCAGACAAGCGCCACTGTCACCAGCAGTACCACGAGAAACGTCATGTGGACTCCCCCTCCCGCCTCTTGCAAGACCTCGGCATATTCGGATAAAAATGGTTCCGAATCAAATCATTTACACATAATTGTGCAGTATACCGAAGTCATGCGACAAAACCAGTCCTGATGCCATCGGACAGCGACGGGAGAAGCCCGGCGGGCTTATTGCCTTACTCCCACCCCTTCCAGACGTCAGGCTGATAGCCAACCGTGGCCTGACGGCCATTGCGCACGATGGGTTCACGCAGGACGTACTGATTCTCGAGCACCTTCTCCATGCGCATGGCCTCCGGGGTGTAGCGCAGCAGCGCGAGGAAGTCCTCGTCCTTTGCCTTGGGATCGATGAGGGCGTCCAGCCCGCCCGCCGCCTGGGCCACCGAGGTCAGCTCCCCCTTGCTCAGCCCCTTCTCTCGCAGGTCAATGAACTGGTATTTGATGCGACGCTCCTTGAAGTAGCGCTCCGCCTTCTTGGTGTCAAAACTTTTCTTCGTGCCGAAGATTTGAATATTCACGCTTGCCCCTTCACCATCCGTCCGCCCTGCGTGTGGCCTTTCGCCCAGCTCAGATGCGGTATCTCGTCATCGTCTTCGAAATTGTACTATCATCGCTTTTGCATGACGTTATCGAATCTCTACTCACCCCACCCCTTCGCAGCCAGCATCGACAGGGAGCTTCGTATGACCAGCACAACACCCGTTCATCAGACAGTATCGGATACCGAAACCACCCCAGCCACACGCTCCTCGCTATCCCTCGCACAGGGCCTCGTCGTCGGCATGACGCTGTTCTCGATGTTCTTCGGCGCAGGCAACCTTATCCTGCCTCCGCTGCTCGGCGCCCAAGCCGGCACCGATAGCGTCGCCGCCACGGCGGGCTTCCTCGTCGCCGGAATCGGCCTGCCCGTCATGGGCGTCATCGCGACGGCCCTTGCCGGAAATCTCACGAAGCTCGGAGGGCGCGTTCACCCAGCGTTCGCTTCCGTGTTCGTCATCCTCATCTACCTGTCCATCGGACCATGTCTCGCCATCCCCCGTACGTCGTCCACGTCGTTTGAGATGCTTGTGCCCCTACTGCCCGACCAGGCCCCGCTCGAAATCGTGCGCGCGGCGTTCTCCGTGGCATTCTTCGTTGTGGCAACCGTACTCGCCATGAAGCCGGGCAAGATCTCGCGCCTGCTCGGCCGCATCACGGGGCCGGCACTCATCATCCTGATCGTGCTCGTCGTGGGCGCAGCCCTGTTCACGCCGCGGCCCGACGCGACCCCGGCCGTCGCGCCATACGACAGCGCGGCAGGCGTGCAGGGCTTTCTGACGGGCTACCAGACGATGGACTTGCTCGCATCGCTGACATTTGGCATCGTCATCGCGCAGAACATCCGCACGATGGGCGTGACCAGCACCGGAGGCGTCACACGAGAAATCGCCAAGGCCGGCCTGTTCATGGGCGTACTCATGGCGCTCGTCTACTGCGGACTCGCGTTCGTGGGCGTCGCCATGGGGCCCGACATGCCTGGCGTCACAAACGGTGCCGCCGTGCTCACGGCATCCGCCAACGCGCACTTCGGCCTTGTCGGCACCATCATCGTTGCCGCCATATTCCTTCTGGCGTGCCTCAACGTGTGCACGGGACTCATCAGCTGCTGTGCCTCATACTTTGCCGAGACATTCTCGCGCGTGCCCTACGCCGCCTGGGCCATCGGGTTCGCGGCGTTCAGCTGCCTCGTCTCGAACCTGGGACTCGACGCAATCCTGGCGTTCTCCATGCCGCTGCTCGGCGCGCTGTATCCGCCGGCCATCGTGCTCGTGCTCATGGGCATGGCACACCGCCTGTTCGACCGATTCCGCCTGTCCTGGCCCTTGGCCGTAGGCGCTGCCACCGTCGTCAGCGTGATCAACGCCCTGCGCGACGCCTTCGCACCCGGCCTGTGGACACCGCTCGACGCGCTGCCCCTGGCCGACATCGGCATGGCGTGGGTCATCCCCACTGTCGTCTTCCTGGTGATCGGCATGCTGCTCTCGCGCGGAAAGCCCGTGTCGGCAAAGCCGGAGAGCGAGGAATAACGTCGGCACACGCAAGATACCAAAAGCGGGGCGGCCCCTTGGGAACCGCCCCGCTCTCGTACGTCACCCTTTCATCGCGTTCCTATAGCTCGGCACCCGCAGCCTTCGTGCCCGCAATCTGACCGGAAACGAACGTCCACGACTGCGCCTGGCCGCCCCAAGGCGTGTAAGGCTTGCCGTCAGCGTTGCAAGTGCCCTCAGAGTCCTGGCCGACAGCGTAGAGGTTCTCGATCGGCGTTCCATCCTCCCGCAGCACGTTCATATTCGCGTCGACGTTGAGACCACCCACCGTCGCATATGCATACCCGCAGCACGCTACTGCATAGAGCTTTACGGTCGGATCAACACCTGCATCTGTCAGCGTCGCCTCAAGCGTGGCGGCATCCATATCAAGCACGCCTGCGAGACCGGCTGCACCCTCGCCAGAGAGAACGTTCAGGTATTTCTCGCCCACAGCAAGGATGTCATCGATGTCAGAGACAGGCGTCCCCGCCGCAGGGAGCGCGCCGCCCTGGTTGATGAACATCGACGTGAGGGTCGCCTGCGTCTCGGACAGGCCCTTCTCCTTGAGCCCATCGATATCAGCCTGCGTGTATACAACATAATAGCGATAGCCAGGCGCATACACGACATCGGTTACGGCTGTTCCATCGTCGCCGGGGACGCCCCACGGCTCGCCTGCGATCGTCACCATCGGCTTCTCGGTCGTCAGAGCAAGCGCGGTGAGCACGGCCTTCTGGTCAGCCGTCAGCTCGTCGGAGCGAATGATGTTCGCAACCTGAGAGATATGGATCATCGGGAGCGCCTTCATACCAAAGAGCGCGCCACCCGCCGCGAGGCCCATCTGGATACCGGCGCCGTTGTTGAGCGTGACGCCCAGCGTATTGGTAGGAGCGCCAAGATATTCGGTCATCATGTCGGCGTTGCCTATAAAGCCGCCCGTAGCAAGTACGATATTCTTGCCATAGACCTCATACGGCGTGCCGTCATATGCCGTCGCACGCACTCCTGTAACAATACCCGCTTCATCAATGATGAGTTCCTCAGCGCGAAGCTCCGTTTGATAGGAAGAGTCAGGGCTCAGTTCGATAGCCCTATCGAGCGCACGCGTAAACTGGAACGTCTTGTTGGGGCCCAGGGCGTTCCATGACGTGTTGCCGTCATCCGCCGAGTAGACGCACCACAGCTTATCCCAGTCAGGGCGAACAAAGCTACCGAGAAGGCCGCGCCCCTCAAACTCGAAACCGAAGTTCTCATTAAAGAAGTCGAGCGAAGAACCAGACCGGTGCACAGCCTCGGAGATGACATCGGCTTTCTCATCAGACTCAACATAGGACATCCACGTGTCGTAGACATCAGCCTCATCGATGTAGTCCTTGCCCTCGGTATACAGGGCCTTGAGATACTCGCTGTTCAGCGCCATGGGCCCATAGGTGCAAGCAGAGTCGCCACCTACCTTACCAGCGGCTTCCATGCCAAAAACCTTGGCCCCGTTATATGCTGCCGCACAGAACGACAGAATGCCGGAACCTCCTAAGCCAACAACAACGACGTCATATCCGTCGAGCTTCTGGGTCGCCTTCTCCTCAGCAGGTAAATCACCGTGCCATGCCTCATTGTCCGTGCAGCCAGCAGCATCAAGAGCTTCAGCAACGCACATCATGATGGCACTTGAGGAAACAGTCGCGCCCGCAATGCCATCGATCGCAATAGACTGCTTCTCAATGATGCGGGGAATGAGCAGGTCGCGCGCAGAAGCAAACCACTCGCCGGTTGCACTATCCGTCTCAGACACGACCTGGATATCGGTCAGTTTGCCGTCCTTAAACGTAACATCGCAGACCATCGGGCCTGTCCAGCCAAAGCTCGACGCAGACGTCGTATACGTGCCGTCCTTTGGCAGAGCAGGCGAGTCATCTGAGGAAGATTTCTCTGCTGCCCTTGCGTCGCCAGAAGCAATGGAGCCCAGAGCAAGAGCACCGGCAGCAACGCCAGCAGCCTGAACAAAAGTGCGTCGCGAAACAGAGGTAAGAGAACGATCAGCGTACGACATACAAGCCCCCTTCTCATGTTGACGTGGACAGAAATGAAAAGGCAGCCCAGTCGGAAGGAGTATCAAACGCCTTTCGATGCACGGGCCAAAAAGTTCTCCATTTCTGCCTTACACGAAAGAATAACGAGAAAGGGAAGCAAAAGGCAATACGGGGCGACGCACGGCGGGGCGACCTCGCGCACAGCCCCCCGAAACGCGAGAGGGGCCCCTCGCGGGGCCCCTCCTGTGCGTCTCTGCTCTGTCGGCGCGCAGAGCGCCTCGCGCGAGCCGGCGGCGCCAGCGCCTCGCGCGAGCCGGCGGCGCCCTACCCTCCCGCGGCCCTGCGGCCGCAGTACTCTCGGCGCCCACGGGCTTAACTTCCGGGTTCGGTACGGGACCGGGTGTGCCCCCGGGGCCAGGACCGCCGGCTCGCGCGCGGCGCTCTTCGATCGCGCCCTCGGGGCCCGCTTCGGGCGCCCTGGGGGCCGCACAGCGGCGGAGGGACGTGCTTCTTCTCTTCTCTTGCGGTCTTCGGCCCGCGGCGCCTCGGCCCGCTTGGGGGCTCGGGGGCTCGGCCGGTTAGTGCGGCTCGGCTCAACCCCTCGCGGGGCTTGCACCTGCCGCCTATCGAACACGTGGTCTTCGTGTGGCCTTACCGAAGGGAGGGCCCATCTCGGGGCGGGCTTCACGCTTAGATGCCTTCAGCGCTTATCCCGACCGGACGCGGCTACCCGGCTGCGCCACTGGTTGACGACCGGTGCACCGGAGGTCCGTCCGTCCCGGTCCTCTCGTACTAGGGACAGCCCCCCTCAGCCCTCCTGCGCCCGCGGAGGATAGGGACCGAACTGTCTCACGACGTTCTGAACCCAGCTCGCGTACCGCTTTGAATGGCGAACAGCCATACCCTTGGGACCTGCTCCAGCCCCAGGATGCGATGGGCCGACATCGAGGTGCCAAACCTTCCCGTCGATGTGGACTCTTGGGGAAGATCAGCCTGTTATCCCCGGAGTACCTTTTGTCCGTTGAGCGACGGCCGTCCCACGCCGGGCCGCCGGATCACTAGAGCCTGGTTTCCCACCTGCTCGGCCCGTGTGCCTCGCAGTCAAGCCCGCTTGCGCTCTTGCACTCAAAAGGACGGTTGCCGACCGTCCCGAGCGGACCTTGCGCGCGCCTCCGTTACTCTTTGGGAGGCGACCGCCCCAGTCAAACTACCCACCTGGCACGGTCCCCCCGCCGGATCTGCGGCCGGGGGTTAGGACGCCGGGGAGGCGGGGGCGGTATTCCAAGGGCGGCTCCGCCCGGGCTGGCGCCCGGGCATCTTCGCCTCCCGCCTATCCTCTGTTGCGCCTTTCGTGCAGGTCGGAACTTACCCGACAAGGAATTTCGCTACCTTAGGACCGTTATAGTTACGGCCGCCGTTTACCGGGGCTTGGCTTCGGAGCTTCGCCTTGCGGCTGACCCCTCCGCGTGACCTTCCGGCACCGGGCAGGCGTCAGACCCTATGCGTCGCCTTTCGGCTTGAGCAGAGTCCTGTGTTTTTGGTAAACAGTCGCCTGGGCCCATCCGCTGCGGCCCCCTCGCGGGGGCGACCCTTCTCCCGAAGTTACGGGTCCATTTTGCCGAGTTCCTTGACCGCGGTTGACCCGATCGCCTCGGCATTCTCTGCCAGCCCACCTGTGTCGGTTTCGGTACGGGCGGCGGCGCGCTCGCCAGCGGCTTTTCTAGGCCGGCCTTCCGCGGGGTTCGCGCACTCGCTTCCCCCCTGGCGCGGGGCTCGCGGCGGAGTGCTTCACTTCCGCCGCCCCGCGCGTCGGGGACCGGGACGTCCAGAACCCGGACCCGCATGTCGCCGGCGTCACCGCCTCGCGTCTTTGCCGCGCGCCGCCGGTGCGGGAATGTCGACCCGCTGTCCATCGGCTGCGCCCTCAGGCCTCGCCTTAGGCCCCGACTGACCCTGGGCGGACGAGCCTTCCCCAGGAAACCTCGGGCTTCCGGCGGCTGGGATTCCCGCCCAGCTCTCGCTACTCGTGCCAGCATCCTCGCTCCCGCGCGCTCCACCGCCCCTCGCCGGGACGGCTTCGCCGCGCGCGGGACGCTCCCCTACCGCTCGCCACCTCGTGGCGAGCCCGCCGCTTCGGCGCCGTGCTTAGCCCCGTGAATTGTCGGCGCGCGCCAACTCGGCCAGTGAGCTGTTACGCACTCTTTGGACGGGTTGCTGCTTCTGAGCCAACGTCCTGGCTGTCTGCGAAGGCGCACATCCTTTGCCACTCGGCACGGACTTTGGGGCCTTGGCGGGCGGTCTGGGCTGTTTCCCTCTCGGGCGCGGAACTTAGCTCCCGCGTCCTGACTCCCGGGATGTGGCCGGCCGGCGTTCGGAGTTCGGTTCCCTTCGGCAGGCTGCGAGGCCCCCTAGGGGATCCGGTGCTCTACCGCCGGCCGGGAAGTCCCGGGGCCAGCCCTAAAGCTGTTTCGGGGAGAACGAGATATCTCCGGGCTTGATTGGCCTTTCACCCCTACCCCGGGGTCGTCCCCCGGCTTTTCAACGCCGGTGGGTTCGGCCCTCCACGGGGTCTTACCCCCGCTTCGGCCTGCCCCGGGGTGGCTCGCCCGGCTTCGCGTCCGCGGCCGGCGACTCGATGTCGCCCTGTTCGGACTCGCTTTCGCTGCGGCTCGCCTCTAGCTTGGCCTCGCCGCCGGCCGCGACTCGCTGGCTCATTCTTCAATAGGCACGCCGTCACGGCGCTACGGCCGCTCCGACTGCTTGTGGGCGCGCGGTTTCAGGCGCTGTTTCACTCCCCTCCCGGGGTGCTTTTCACCTTTCCCTCACGGTACTTGTCCGCTGTCGGTCACGGGGGAGTGCTTAGCCTTGGGGGGTGGTCCCCCCTGCTTCCCGCCGGGTTTCACGTGCCCGGCGGTACTCTGGTGGCGCGTGCCCAGGGGCGGCGCTTCGCCTACGGGGCTCTAACCCTGTGGCGCCCGGCTTCCCGGCCGGTTCGGCTCGCGCCGCCCTTTGTGACTGGGCGGGGGGCTCGCGGTCCCCCCGCACGCGCACCTCAACCCCGGCGGGGCAACGCCCGCGCGCTTGTCAGCGCCCGCCGGTTTGGGCTGGCCCCCTTTCGCTCGCCGCTACTCGGGGGGTCTCTTCTTGATTTCCTCTCCTCGGGGTACTTAGATGTTTCAGTTCCCCCGGTTGCCGAGCCCTCGGCTATGTGTTCGCCTCGGGCCGAGACGCCCTCGCGTCTCAGGTTCCCCCATTCGGAGACCCCGGGGTCGAAGGCCGTGTGCGCCTCGCCCGGGACTATCGCGGCTTGCCGCGTCCTTCATCGGCTCCCCGTGCCTAGGCATCCGCCGCGCGCCCGTGACACCCCGGCCCCCTCGGGCCGGGCGCCGCGGGCACATGATGTGCCCTGGCCGTTGAAAAAATGACCGTCGAATCTGAGAAGATCTCTTTCCCTCTCGTCGCTATGCGGCTCTCAAGGTGCCCGGGGGCGAGCCCCCAGGGCCGGGTACCGCGAGAGTCGTGGAAGGCCGGGCGGCGGACGCCCGCCGGGCGCGGCGCGGGGGGCTCCCCCGCGGCGTCGACAATTAAGCTTTGGTTCTTGGTTTCTCTTCTTCGTTCGCCCGCTGCGGGCTCCCTAGAAAGGAGGTGATCCAGCCGCACCTTCCGGTACGGCTACCTTGTTACGACTTCACCCCCCTCGCCCCCCTCACCTTCGGCGCCTCCCCCCCTTGCGGGTTGGGCCGGCGACTTCGGGTGAAGACGACTCGGGTGGTGTGACGGGCGGTGTGTACAAGGCCCGGGAACGCATTCACCGCGGCGTGCTGATCCGCGATTACTAGCAACTCCGGCTTCGCGGGGGCGGGTTGCAGCCCCCGGTCCGAACTGGGGCCGGCTTTGTGGGATTCGCTCCGCCTCGCGGCGTCGCAGCCCGCTGTGCCGGCCATTGTAGCACGTGTGCGGCCCCGGCCGTGAGGGGCATGATGACTTGACGTCGTCCCCACCCTCCTCCGGCTTGACGCCGGCGGTCCCGCGCGGGTGCCCAGCATAGCCTGATGGCAACACGCGGCGGCTTCGCGTTGCTTCGAATTAAGCCACATGCTCCGCTGCTTGTGCGGGCCCCCGTCAATTCCTTTGAGTTTTAGCCTTGCGGCCGTACTCCCCAGGCGGGGCGCTTAATGCGTTGGCTTCGGCACGGGGGGTGTTGCCCCCCACACCTAGCGCCCATCGTTTACGGCCGGGACTACCAGGGTATCTAATCCTGTTCGCTCCCCCGGCTCTCGCGCCTCAGCGTCAGTGCCCGCCCAGATGGCCGCCTTCGCCACCGGTGTTCCTCCCGATATCTGCGCATTCCACCGCTACACCGGGAGTTCCGCCATCCCCTGCGGGACTCGAGCCCGGAAGTATCGGCGGCGCCCCGGGGTTGGGCCCCGGGTTTGGACCGCCGACTTTCCGGGCCGCCTACGCGCGCTTTACGCCCAATGAATCCGGACAACGCTCGCCCCCTACGTATTACCGCGGCTGCTGGCACGTAGTTAGCCGGGGCTTCTTCTGCGGGTACAGTCAACTTCGTCCCCGCCGAAAGCGGTTTACGACCCGAGGGCCTTCGTCCCGCACGCGGCGTCGCTGCGTCAGGGTTTCCCCCATTGCGCAATATTCCCCACTGCTGCCTCCCGTAGGAGTCTGGGCCGTGTCTCAGTCCCAATGTGGCCGTCCGGCCTCTCAGCCCGGCTACCCGTTGTCGCCACGGTGGGCCGTCACCCCGCCGTCTAGCTGATGGGACGCGGGCCCATCCCCCTCCGCCTGGGCTTTCCCCGGGAGGGCATGCGCTCTCCCGGGGGCATCGGGCATTACCCCGGGTTTCCCCGGGCTATTCCCGTGAGGGGGGCAGGTCGCCCACGCGTTACTCACCCGTTCGCCGCTGATCGCAGCCCCGAGGGGCTGGTCACCGCTCGACTTGCATGTGTTAGGCGCGCCGCCAGCGTTCGTCCTGAGCCAGGATCGAACTCTCCGTTCGAGCGTCTCGCGGGGGGCCTCCCCCGCGCCGCGGCCCCGAGGGGCCTCCCGGCGGGCTTCGCAAGCAAATAAGCTAGCTTCCTTACCGTCGTCTAAATCGACCTTCTGCTCTCGCAGTATCCGGCTCTCAAGGTTCGCCGCGCCCCGCGGTGCCCGTGGGCCCCGCCGTTGCGCGA